>WGLY01000012.1 GCA_016125335.1 Frankiales bacterium | reverse complement strand
TTATGCGAAGCTCCCTGCTCCAGCCAGCACGGTGAACGTGCCGGATCCGGTCTTGATGATGGTGAAGGAGTACGCGTCGACGGCGGAGGCGTTGCCGGCCGACGGCGCGGCACCCCCGGACCACTTCGGAGTCACCGCCGATCCGTCCACGGTGAACGCTGTCGGGTAGTACGCGGTGGCGCCTTGGGTGACGAGGAACACGACGGAGACGGAGTCGCCGACTGCCAGCAGGGAGTCCAGGCTGGTGCCGGAGTTGCCACGGAAGTTGAACGTCCAGTTCGCCGACGCGCTGGTGGTGTAGTACCAGACCGCGGCCGTGACCAGATCCACCTGCACGGTGCCAGTCGCGGCGGTCGTCGACACCTGGCAGTTCTCCTGCGGTGAGGACAGGATCGCCGCGTTCTGCTGGCCACCATTGACCGTCGGAGCCGTGAGCGTCTTGTTCGTCAGCGTCTGCGTGTTTGTCGTCCCCACGAGCGCACCCGTAGCGCCATGCGTTGCTGTCAACGCCTGATGTGTCGTCACGTCCGACAAGAACGCCAGATCCAGCGCACTGGACCCGTCGAACACCGCGAACCGGCCAGCGGTCGACCGCCAGATGGCGCGGCCCGCTCTCTTGAGCCCGGCCGACAGGCCGGAGATCGTGGCGTCCGTCATCGGTGTCACGCCAGGCGACGCGTCGATCGCGTCGGCGAGGGCCTGCATGTCACCCGGGACGTCGACGCTGTCCGCGTTCTGCGGGTATGGGTAGCCCAAAGTCGTGGAAGCCACGCGATCCTCCTAGGGAGCGATGTAGTCGGTCAGGTCCTGATAGGTGGCGAAGGCCCCAGCGAGGTCGGAGTAGTCGGTGAATGCGGAGGCGATTTCGCTGTAGATCGACCCAGCGACCGTCTGCAACTCGAGGTCGACGCCGGCCGGCTTCTCGGTCCACGCTGCTGCCAACGCCGCGACCGGGTCAGGAGTTTGAGCGGTCTGCGTGATCACGGTGATCAGGTACGGGTCGGTGCCCGAGAGGTTCGAGTACACGCGGCAGGACTTCGACCCGGTCAGGGTGCGCTGCACGACGTCCCGGATCGCCCCCGTGGAGCCGCGGCGCTGAGTGGTGGCGGCGTTCTGGACGGCGTCGCGGACGTCGGCGGCGGGAATGAGGGACGTGTCGACGCCGACGAGCCAGCCCAGCCAGGCCAGCCAGGCCGAGGGGATCGCGGCAGCGTTGACGAGCTCGCACGTGCCGGTGACGGACGTGTCGGGATCGACGAGGGTGAGGAACTCGTTGACCTGCTCCAGGCCGACGGCAGCGGCCCCCACGAACCGGCGCAGCGTCCAGTCCGTGTCCGGGTCGGCGGCGCGAATGTAGTCCGGCAGCAGCCGGTACACCTGCTCCGCGGCCGGATGCAGGGCGGGCGCGGTCACGGCTAGACAACCGTCACTGTCATCGTGGCGACCTGGGCGAGTTGGTCGTCGCCGAGGGTGACCGTGCTCGAGGGGGCGTCGACGGTGTCGACGTAGTCGACTCCGGGGATCGCGGAGACCAGGGCGATGATGTCGGTGGGGCGGATGTCGTCCCCCCAGGTCCACTCGTCGGGTGTCATCCATGCGGCGAGTGCCGCCTCGATCGCGTCGCGGACGGCAGTCGTGGAGTAGCCGGCGAGCGCATGGCAGGTCAGGGTGACCGCCTGGGTGACGATGTCGGCGTCGGCGACGTGCACGGTGATCATCGCGGCGGCGCGGTCCTGCATGTCCGCGGCGAGGTCGTCCTTCACGGTGCCGGACAGCAGCGCGGAGAACCCGTAGGTGATCACGGTCAGGTGGCCCAGGTCGCTGCCGGGGGTGCCGCCGGGCTGGTACAGGTCGATGACCGTGGTCCGGCCGACGCGGGTGTCCTGCAGGGCGTACGCGATGAAGTGGATGGGCAGCACGAGCGAGCTGGTGACGCGGGCGAGGACGGTGGAGGCCCGGTCGAGGTAGGCGGCGTCGGACTCGGCGTCCGCGCCGCCGGTCAGGCCGGTCGCCACCGCGGCGGAGACGACGTTGGGGATCGCGTCGAGGAGCTCGATCGCCATGCCCGTCGTGATCGCGTTGCCGGCGCCGCCGGGTTCCTCTGTGGCGACGGGCACGGTGATCGTGGATGCGGCCGTGATGGAGGTGTCGGCGGTGACGAGCAGGGTCATGCCCGTGGTCTCCTCGAGGAGCCGCTGGCCAGCGGTGACGGTCATGGTGCGCGGACCGTCGAGGGTGAGGGTGACCGCTCCCGCCGCGGACGCCCCGGGGAACCGGGGAACGTCGTACAGCGAGATGACCCCTTCGACGACCGTGCCGATGAAACGGTTCAGGGCGTAGATCCCGTCCCCGGTGGCCGTGGCCACCGACTCGAGGATGATCGCCTCGACCGACCCGTTGCGCAGCCGCGCGCTCGGTGCCAGCTCGGCCCACTTCGCCGCGGCCGCGTCGAACACCGCCTGCTGGTCACGGTCGTCGACGACGAGGTCGATCGCGGACAGGTCGAGGTCCTTCACGGCTGGCTCCATTCGACGTCGACCTGGACACGCACGCGGCCGCCGTCCGCGGGCGCGACCTCGATACGGGTGGCGGTGATCTCCGGCTCGCACACGGCGATCGCCCCGGCGATCACGTCGACGCTGAGCCGCCCCGGGACCGGCTCGTGGATCCCATACAGCGGCGCCAGGGCCCGCTCGCCGACGAGGCAGGAGACGACGTGGCCGGCCATCTCGGCGGCGGCGCGCGCCGAGTGGTCGTCGATGGTGACGATCGCGCCGGCGGAGTCCAGGCGCATCGGGTGTGAGATCACGGACGCTCCTGTCCTACGCGAGGATTCCGGCGATGTAGAAGTCGTTGGGGGTGTCTTCGACCACGACGACGCGGTCCCCGGCCGCGTACTCGGTCATCCGTTCGGTGTCGGCGGGAGGGTCGTCCCGGTAGCGGTGCACGAGCGACGGAAGGGGGCCGAGCTCGACGCCGGGAAGGTCGGCCAGGCCGGTGACGTACGCGCCGTCGGCGGTGACGCGGGAGATGGTGCCGATCATGACGACGAGCCCGCCTTCTTCGCCGGCCGTCGGGGCTGGGCCACCTGCACGGTGATGGGGGTGACGCCGTCGGCGGTGAACGTCAGGGAGTCGATGAGCCAGGTTCCGCGGTCCCGGCCGAAGCCGTCGTCCAGGTGCAGCAGGTCCCACGGCCGCAGAAGCCGCCCGAGCGGGTAGGGGACGGTGACGGTGCCGGTGCCGTAGTTCTCGGCGTCGTCGTCGTCGAGGGTGAGCTCGGATGCCAGGGCGTCCGTTCGCGCGTCACGGCCCCAGGTCACCGTGTAGGTGCGCTGCCCGGCGGGGGTGTTCTTCCACGCCCAGTGCCGGGAGCCGAACAGCAGCCGGCCCCCGGACTCCACCCACGACCAGCCGAGGTCGGAGGCGAGGTTCGCGATGACGTCGAGCGTGGACTGCCGGTTGCGCCCAGTGGTCTGCGCGATGATGCCGCGCTTGCTCGAGGCCTGGCACACGGAGGTGCCGTGAGCCGCGGCGACGCGGCGGGCGACCCACTGCGACGGGGAGACCTTCCGCTCGGCGGACGCCCGGTAGGTCTTGCGGAGCTTCCGGGCGAGCGGGGAGCGGCAGGGGAACGTGTGGACGATCGTGTTGTCGTCTCCCCGGGTCGTGGTCCTGCCTCCGACGTCCCAGGAGTCACCGCGCCAGGTCACCGTCGTCCCGTTGACCATGAGGGCGGACGACGCCAAGGGCCCGCTGTCCAGGCAGGTCAGCGTCATCTGGGCGACGGACTGGCTGGTGTAGTCGACCGTCAGGTCCGTGATCGCGGCGGTGAGGTCCGCGGACAGCTTCTTGCCCGCCAGGGTGACGGTGTCGACGTCGAGCGTTCGGGTCATCGGTCGGACGGCTGTCGGGGCAGCAGGTCGGGGCGGCGGGATCCGGCGCGTTGGGCCGCGCGGACCTGCGGGGAGCGGCGGGCCGGGGACTCAGCCTCGCTGTCGGGCAGGCCGTCGGGAGGGTCCGGGATGGGGACGCCTTCGGTGCTGATGGCGGCCCAGCCGTCGGGATCAGCCATGGCTCACTTCTTCCGCTTCGGCTTCTTGCGGATCGGGCCGACGGGGATCGCGGCGTCGGACTCCCGCCGCAGGGTCAGGCTCACGTCCGCGATCGACGCGGTGCCGTCGTCCGCCCAGTCGGATTCCACGGCACCGGCCTCCCGGATCCGCCACCGGCCCCGGTCCGACGGCCCGAGCAGCAGCTGCACGACCGGCTTGGCGGCCGCGAGCCGGCGCACCAGGGTCAGCTGCTCGTCGATCGACTCGCTCGGGTTCGTGGTGCGCAGCGTGAACGCGAGCCGGAGCTGGGGTAGCGGGTCGGATGAGCGGGTCTGCACCATCGTCCGGCCGGGCCGCGGCGTCTCGGCGTACTCGGGGGCCCACTCGGAGTGCTCCACCTCGGACGGCCACCACGGCAGGACGAGGGTGCCGACACCGGGACAGACCAGGCGCGCCAGCTGCGTCGACGCGATCACGCTGCCGGGGATCACGGTGACGAGGGTGGCCATCAGCGCGTCCCCGCCGTACGGGTGCGGCGATCGCGTTCCTGCTGCCGGTGCAGGCGCATCAGCGACAGGTCCACATCGACCTGGCCGGCCGCGTGGACCACCATGCTCCCAACCAGCGGCGCGTCCCGCCCGATAGGCGTCGCGGGCAGGGTGATCGTCGGGGCCGCTGTCACGATGGCCGGGAGGCTGGGCATCCGGTCGGCGTGGTTCAGGCGCGTCAGGGTGTCGTACCCGATCATCCGGGCGGCCGCGGCCCGGATCACGTACTCACCGTTCGACAGCAGCGCCGGGATCGAGTCGGACGTGCCGGTGCCGGGGCCGAGCACAAGTCCACCTGCAGCGCGCTTCTCCTTGGCGATCGGTGTGTTGAACGCGTTCCCGACCGAGACGTGGTTGGTCAGGCCAGCGTCGATGGCCCGCATGGTGTTGAGCAGGACCCGGGCCTCGATGTTCGCGTCGCGCAGCGGCTTGGTGACCTTGGACTTGATGTTCGCCGGAAGGTTCGAGCCCTTCACCGCGGTCTCGATGTCCTTGTAGGACCGCTTCACGAACTTGGCGCGCCGCTCCGGATCCTTGTATGTGTTGGCGACGTTCAGCATCGCGGAGTCGAGCGCGTCACCGGCCTCGATGGACGGCTTCTTGACGAAGTCCCGCATCGCCTGCCGGTAGGACCGCATCGCCTCCCGCCGGGCGAGCATGCGCTCCGCCTTGCCTAGGGCGCCGGTGAGGCGGTTCTCGGCCGCTGCCTGGATGCTGGCGGCCGCCGCGGCGGACAGATGCGCAGCGGCGAGGGAACGCTCGCCCCACGCCACGGCGCGAAGTGAGCGGGCCTGTGCCTCATCGGCCCGGGTGGCCTTCTGGGCAGCCTGCGCAGCGGTCAGGGTCGCGGTGGCGTTGTCGTTCGTGACTTCGGTCGCATCGGCCGTCGAGCCGGTCAATTTGTCGATGACGGTGCGGGCGTTGGCGAAGCCGATCGCGAGCCAGCCGATGCCGGCGTTGTTCTCCGCCATCGTGTCGCCGAGGGACTTCTGGCCATCGTTCAGCTTCTCGCCGGCGTCGTATGCCTGGAGGGTCGCCTCGGCTCCGCCGATCAGGATGGCCGCCACGGGCCCGAGCGCCTTGATCGACACGCCGATGCCCTTGAGGGCGGTGTGCATAGCGATCAGCCTCGGGGTGGCGATCATTGCCACGATTCCCAGTGCCGTCACGAAGTACGCCGTCTGTTGCAGGGGCTCCGGCATTGTGGCGAGCATGCCGAGGACGTGGTTGCCGACGGTCAGCATCGGTGTGAAGACCAGGGCGACGGTCTTGCCGGCGGACGACTGGAAGTCCTCCCACTGCTGCGAGGAGTCCTTCAGGATGTTCGCCGTCGAGTCGGCCGTGCGAGCGAGGTCGCCCTGGGCGACAGCGGACTGCTTCATGATCAGCGACGAGGCTGCGAGCACCTTCTGCTGGGCGGTGAGCGTCCCGGTCACCTTCTGACCGGTGAGCGCCAGGTACTCCTGCTTGAGGGCAAGGTCGTCGACGAAAATCTGGTACCTGCGTGCCGGCTCGGCCTCGCCGCGGAGCGCCGCGCCGATCGCTTGGATGGCGTCTGCGGTGGTGCCGCCGTAGTAGGAGGCCAGGTCGGCGGATCGGGCCACGAGCTTCTCGGAGAAGCTGGCGAGCTTCTGGTCCTCCAGGCCGGCCGTCCGGGCGTACCCGGAGAACGTCATCAGCGCGTCGAGCGCCTGCGCCTGCGACAGGTTCAGGGCGTCTCCGGAGCTCTTCGCCCAGGAGATCATGTCGTCGCCGGTCTGGCCGAACGTCGCACTCAACGCCGAAGCGGCGTCCTCGACGAGCGAAAACTGCTGCAAGGACTGCTTGGAGAAGTAGGCGAACGCGGCCGCCATCACCACACCGGTGCGCTGGATCTCCTTCTGCCGCTTGACGATGGCGCCGCCGAGGCGGTCAAGGCTGCTGGTCGTGCCGGCGGCCTTCGACTTGATCTGGTCGAGATCCCGCTTGACCTGCGACGACGACTTCGCGAGCTCTCGCTGGGAGCGGGCGAGCCGCCCATACTCGGACTCGAGTCGCTTGAGCTCGGCGACCGCCTGCGGCGAGCCCGTCTGCTCGATCTCCCGGCGAGCCGCGACCATCGCCTTCTCGACGGCGGTCGTCTCCTTGCGGACGGCCTTCAGCTTGGCGGAGAGCTCGTCCTTCGCGGAGAGCTTGACGGAGAGTTCGTCCTGGTACGACACGACTCACTCCCCTCCCTCGGCCTTGATGTCCGCGGCGGCGGATTCGTAGAACAGCTGCATGGCCGGCAGGTCGGCGACGGGGCGCGCAGCAACAGTGAGCGGGTCCTGGTTGAACGCCCTGGCGTAGCGCTGCACGAAGACCGCCAGGGGATGCTGGTGGTCAGGTCGCTCGAGGTCGGTCAGCCAGAGGTCGTAGGGTCCGGGTCTTCCTCGTCCTCATCAGCGATGACATCGGCGGAGGTTCCGAACCCTGCCTCGGCGAGGAGCCATTCCGAGACGGCGGCGACGACGCCGTCGGACACATACGCGGCGCGGATGGCCTCCGAGGCGGAGGTGACGTCGAGCAGGTCGAGGATTCCACGGTCACGCACGGTGAGCGGGGCTCCGGACGCCTGGTCGATGAGGTCCTCGCCCTCGAAGCGGATGCCCTCGTTGTAGTAGGCGAGGATGGCCGCGTCGAGGTTGAACGCGCTGGGCCGGCCCTTGGTTGCCTTCTTCGCCTTGTTCTCCCGGTCGAAGAAGGGCGCGAGCTCCGCGCGGTCGTCAGGCACGCGGAACTTCATCGCCCAACGAGGAGCGTCGGGGTGGGTGAGGGTGACGACGCGCCGGCGTCGAGCGGCGATGTCCGACTTGATCCGATCGGCGAGGGTGATGGGGACGTCGCGCCCATCGTCGGTGGTGGGGCTGAAGTCGACGACGTCGCTCACGGTCACGCCCCGCGGGCGATCGAGAGGACGACGGTCAGCTTCTTGGGGTCGGTCGAGTTGGCGTCGCTTCCGGTCGGGGAGACGCTCTTGACGTTGCCCGTGTACGTGTCGGGCGTGCCGAGCGGGACACCGTCGGATCCGAGGGACGTCAGCGACAAGGTGGTGCCGTCGTAGAACCCGGCGTTCGCCTTGAACTGGCGCACGATGGCGCTGTCGCGGGACTCGTCCCAGAAGCGCGTCAGGGTGATGTCCTCGTATGTGACACGGCCGCCGGAGGCTTCCATCTGGCCATCGGCCGACCGGCGCATCGTGGTGACTTCGCGGCCGAACGAGGGGTCGGTGGACGTGTCCCAGTCGCCGGGCATCGAGTCGACGGCGATGAGGACGTGGTCCTTGGTGAGGAGCGGTGGCGCCATGATGGGGGTCCTTTCGAGGCCGGTGCGGGGCTACAGGGCGGAGGAGGCGTCGCCGACGGCGACGGTGAAGTCGACGAAGTCGATGCTCTCGACCAGTCGCAGTCCGATGGTGGCGGTGATGTGGTTGTCCGCCGGCGCGAGACCGGTGGACACCTCGACCCGATACCCGGGGTCGATCTCGCGGCCGTCGGATCCGGTCAGCGGGTGGAGGCCGTCGCCCTTGTACGGGGTAAGCAGCGCGCCCAGGCGGCCGGCGATCTGCGCCAGACGCACCGAGGAGGCGGGCTTGCCGGTCTCCGACTCGAGGACGGCCTCGGCCGCGACGGTGATCGCGTTGACGAGGTCCCGGTACTGGCCGCCGATGATGTTCAGGTTCCCACCCATGGCGGCGAGCATCGTGTACGTGTAGAGGCGGGTGTATCCGCCGACGACGCGGATCGCGGACACGTGCGCCGCGTCGAGGGTCGCCCAGTCGGTGGCCCCCACGGGGTACTCCGGGGTGACGCCGGCGACCTGCTTGGCGTACTCCTCGATGCTGGCCGACAGCGCCGGGGACCCCTGGTGGGCGCGGGCCCGCAGCCCGGCGGCGAACGGGGTCGGGTCGATCGTCTTCGTCCCGCCGGCGCCGTCCGAGACCACGACCCACGGCCCGACCAGGTCGAGGAAGTCGCTGTCCGTGTAGGCGCGGGCTGTCGCGGCCGCGGTGACCAGGCCGGACACCGACGTGCCCGCGGCCGCGGCGATCAGGCCGTGCCGCTTGGTCGCGGAGCAGTGCGTGGCGATCGCCTGGCCGACCGTCGAGTACGGCAGTCCGGGGATCACGACGGCGCCGGCGCCGAAGTCGGGGGTCAGCAGGTCCAGCGTGGTGGCCCACACGACGTTGGCGTAGTCGTCGGTGCCGGAGGCGAGCGCGGTCGCCGCGACGTTGCTGGACGGCAGGGTGCCCGAACTGGTCACGGTGACGCGCGAGGACGAGGCCGCGGCGGCGATGAGGGCGGCCGCTGTGGTGCCCTCGTACACCTCGGTCACCGAGCCGGCCACGATCGTCAGCGTGTGCGCGGTGGAGTCCCAGGCCGCGGTCCAGCCGTTGGCGTACGCTCCCGGGTCCTTCGCGGTGACGACGATCTTCCCGGTGTCCAGGGAGACGGTCGCCTTGACCGGATTGGGGCCGCAGGCCCGCGCGACGACGAGTTCGGACACGCCGGAGCGGAACGCGAGCTCCGCGGCGTCGTACATGTCCGTGCCGCCTGTGCGGGCGCCGAACGCGGCCACGTAGGCGGCCAGGGACCGCACGATGACGGCTTCGTCGCTGGGACCGGTCTGGGTCTGCCCGGTGATCAGGAACCGGCCGCTGGCCGGGCCGGCCACGACCGGCGCGGACGGGCTGGTGCTGAAGGTGGTCGCTACGCGGTCGCTCACGGCGTCTCCTCGTTCGGTTCGGCGACGTCGGCCGGTGCCGCGTCGGGCTTGCTGGACTTCCGCGTCACCGCGGGAGCGGGCTCCACGGGTTCGTCGATGACCGGCTCGAACAGGGGCTCAGAGCCAGCGGTGACAGTGGTGCGGATGCGAGACATGGCTGCTCCTCAGGTCTTACAGGGCGGGCTTGGTGGAGTCGTGCGCGGCGATGTCGACGGTGCCGTCGAGGATCGCCTGCAAGGTGGACGTCGGCATGAGGGCTTCGGCGGCGCGGACGAGGAACGTCACGGTTCCCGCCGCGAGCGGGTTGTCGCGGACCGTCTTCGCGGCCGCGCCGGTCTCTTCCTCGGGCGCGGGGTTGGACAGGATGAACACCTGGTCGCTTAGCGGCGCTGGGAGCATCACGCATTCGCGTACCGCCAGCAGGAGCCGGTCCCGGTCGAGGACGGCCTGGTCGTCGCCCTGGTACTCCCCGCGCTGCACGGCGACGACGACCTTGACGACGTAGTCGACGTCGTACTCGGCGACCTCGCCGTCCGCGACGGCCTGGCGCCGGCCCATGCCGTCGATACGGGTGCTCATCACCATCACGCACGGGTACTGCTCGGGGTCGTTGGGCAGTCCGTCGGCGAGGATGACCGCTCTCGGATCGTCCGGGGTGTCCACCTCGAGCGCCTGCCGGATCAGCTCGAGCCGGATGGGCACCCAGGTCTCCAGGTAGGCCCGCACCAGCTGCTTGACGCCCTCATGACCGATGCTCATCGGCGTGCCCCGTTGACCGCGAGGTGGTCGCTGATCTTCTCGACCATGCGGCGACGCTCGGTCGGGGTGAGCCGCGGGACGGGGTGCCGCTGGGGGACGCCCTGCCCGCGCACGTGGAACTTCGCATAGTCGATGACGGCGCCGCGGGCCGGCCCGTAGACGGCGAACCGCGGGCCCTGGGAGCGCGGCGTCGCGCTGGTCAGCTCGTGCTTGAGGATCCCGGTGTGCACGAGGGGTTCGCTGGTCGCGCCGTCGCGGAGCTTCTGCAGGACGGTGACGACCTTCAGCGGCGCCCACCGGCCGAACGAGCCGGTCGCGAAGACCCGCTCCTCACGGTCGGACCACACCTTGCCGATCTCCGGCCACGCGGGGCTGAGGTCGCTGGCCGCGTCGATCAGGTCGTCCAGGCGGCCCTCGAGGCCGGCCATGCCGTCAAGCCCACCACCGCGGTTCCTGGACCGCACCTTCGACGCGTAGCGGGATCCCGCCGTCATGACGTGGTGTCCGGGACGGTCCACGCCGGCAGGGCCAGGCCGATCGTTCCGACGGCGACCCGGCGAGGGTCGAGCCGGTCCAAGGTGGCCTTCTCATCGTCGGTCAGCAGCCGCACGGGCCCGCCGGAGTAGTTCAGGCCCTCCGGGCCGGTGTAGCTGACCCGCTGCTGGGGGTTGTCGAACAGTCGCGCCGCGAGACGCTTGACGACGAGCTTCGCGCTGGCCGGGGCCGTGGCGTCGGTCCACGGCGTCTCGAGCCACTCGCAGTACTCGAGGACGAGGCCGGAGGCGTCCTCGATCGCAGCGGCAGCCGATGCCTGGATCGTCGGCGACCACGTGGTGACCTGTCGGATGTGGGTCTGCAACTCGGGCTCGGTGATCAGTCCCACGACAACTCCTCCGCGATGATGAGTGGTGCTGAGTGCTGCTGGGCACGGCCGGGTCTCGGCCGTGCCCAGCAGGCGCTGAGGCGGATGCGCCTAGGCCGGGATCAGGCCGCGCATGATGCCGTGGTGGAGCTGGGAGCCGTACTCCAGCCCGACCTCGCCGTACATCTGCACGTCCTCCGACGCGCCGGTCTTGGCCAGCGGCTCGGCGAAGAAGTGGCCCTTGCCCGGCACCTCGAGGAACTGAGGAGCCATCTCACCGAGGGTGAGCGCGACGATCGCGTCCTTCGGGACGTCGCGCGAGAGCATGATGTTGAGGACGCCGAAGTCCGACTCGATCTGCGTGACGTTGACGCCGCCGACGTTCCCCGTGACCGGCGCGGCCTTGGCGTAGGCGAGCGCGTAGGCGGCCGTGACGGCGACCTTCTGCGTCGACCCGACGCCGAGGGTCACCTGGCTGCTGAGCCCGCCGTTGTCGTAGATCCCCTGCAGGAACCCGTTGATGTGGTCCACCGTGAGAGTGGTGGTCCAGCACTTGATGTACGACACGGTCGCGGTGCCGATCGTGATCGCCGCACCGCCCGACGTGGCCGACACCTTGAAGGCGTCGGTCGTCTTGCTGACCACGTAGTACACGCGGTCGACGCGGATCGTCGTCGAGGCACCGACGTCGGTGAAGACGACCTTGTCACCGTTGGCGACGCCGGTGCTCGTCTCGGCGATGGTGTCCGTCGACGCCGACAGGCCCGTGACGGCGGCACCCTTCTGCACCACGTTCGTCGTGATCGCTTGGATGATGCCGCGGGTCTTGCGGGCGGTGGCGTTGTCGGTCGGCTTCTGGTACTTGCCGTTCCAGAACGACCACTCGATGTCCCGCTTCATCTCCGTCAGCGTGAGCATGACCTGCCAGTCGAGCTCGTTGGTGACCGGGTTCGGCTCGGCGTTGTTCACGCCGGCCTTCGCCTGCGTGGCGGCGAGCTTGGAGTAGCTGACCGACACCTTCTCCTGCTGGATCTGCACGACGTTGTCGAAGTTCGCGCGGACACGCGCCTGCGCGGTGGGGGCCGAAGCACCCTCGAGCGCGACGTTCTGGTCCGGGGTGCGCAGGTCGTAGCCCTGCCACTCGAACTCCTTCGCCTTCGTCTGCTTGCCGCCCGTCAGTCCGCCGATGGCGCTGAACAGCGGGCACTCCTGCGGCGTGAGCGCGATGAGGGCGCCGGTGTAGTTGGGCAGGTTGTACGTGGTGGCCAGTCCCGTGATTCCACTCATGGTGGGCTAACTCCGTTTCTTTGGTGGGGGGCTGGGCACCGTGCCCAGCGTTACTTGCCGCCCGCCACAACTGCGGCGAGCTTGAGGTTGTTCAGGCGGATGAGCTCCGCCGGGTCGCCCTTGGCCTGCGCCTCGGCGATCTGCTGGTCGAGCGACTTCCCGCCACCGCCGGAGCCGCCCTGGCCGAGGTCGAAGGATGCCGGTGCCTTGGCGACGGCGTGACGGGCGGCGACCGCAGCCAGGCCGGCCTGGTCGATGACGCCCTGGTCGTCGACGTACCTGCCCAGGTTCAGGTCACCGAGGACGGCCTCGATTGCGTCCGCCGCTTCCTGACCCGCGGGGTCCTTGCCGGCGGCGACGTACTGTGCCTTCAGCTGACCACGCAGGATCTCCGTCGCAGTGGACACGCCGAGCTCGGCGATGACCGTGGAACGGGTCTCGTCCTTCGCTGCCTGGATCGCCTTCTCCAGGTCGGTCGCGTTCGCAGCCTTGAACTGGGCCAGCTCGGTCGAGTCCGCCTTGTACTTGTCGTAGTCGGCATACTGGTTCTTCTGCCTCTTGAGGCGATCGCTCACGATCGCATCGAGCTCGGCCTGGGTGAAGGTCTTCGGAGGGTCACCGGCAGGAGGGTCACCGGCAGGGGGATCTCCGGCGGGGGGATCTCCCTCGCTGCCGCCCAGGATGGGCCAGATCGCGGTGCCATCCTTGCGCGAGCCGATCGGCACGATCGGGGCGCCGGTGCGGGGATGCTTCAGAAGGTGCGGTCGATGCATGGTGATGCTCCGTCTCGTCGACGTGTGACCGGCGTTGAGCGCCGCCGTTGGCGCTGATCCGACGAGTGCGTCGTCGTCACGCTCCACCCCGCGAGAGGGGTGGAAGTTCTCAGCCGGCCGTGAAGTCGGGGCCGGGGATGGCAAGCTGAGCGCCCGCGGCGTTGACGATCGCGCGGGCCTCCTCGGAGGTGATCATCGTGCCGACGCCGAGGTACACCTTCTGAACCACCTCTGCCAAGCTCAGGTTGCGGGCGTCGCCGGCGGGATCGGGCGGCAGGTCGGGCACGTTCGCGAGGGCCCGCTTGATGGCCTGTGGGCTCATGCCGAGGATCTCCCGCTGGATGTAGCTCTGGTTGACGCCGGCGGCCTGCGCCTTCGACGCCGCGTCGAACCGCTCCGCCATCGACGGCACCTCGAGCGGGTTCCACAGGATCTCCATGTCCGTCGCCTTGGCACGCTCGAGGTCGCCGGCCCACAGGAACTGCAGGAGCGCGACCTCCTCCCACCCTTCGGAAAGGGACGCGATCCGATCGGCGCACTTGTGGTTCTGGCCGCCTTCGATCATCCGCGCGTTCTCACCGGTCTGGTTCGCGGCGTCCTGGATCAGCGCCGGCAGCGGCGTCCGCGTCACGGCGGACAGGTCCTTGATGTCATCCCGGGCCGTCTGCAGCAGGCCGGCCGGCTCGGTCGCGGCGAGCTCCTGCACGTCGACGTCCTTGGGGACGTTCCAGATCGCTGCCGGATCCGCGGCGAACACCCCGTCGTAGTCGATCGGCTGGTTGTTCTTGTCGTGGGTCGGCAGGTTGTGCATGACCCGCTGCCGGGCCGCCTGCATCGCGGTGATGACCATCCGCTGCATGACGTCGCTGTTGATACGGTCGATGAGGTCGATGTGCTTCTCGAACTCGCCGAACGACCGCTTGCCGTTCGTCGACAGCAGGTTCGGGAACCACACGACGGGGACACGGCTGAACGGCAGTGTCTGCGGCTGATCGCCGATCCACTGCCAGGTGCCGTCCGACGTCGCCGCGCCCCGGTACACCGTGGCGTGCGCCCCGTTCTCGCCACGCAGGTACAGGTAGGCGTGGTCGACGCCGGTCCACTCGTCGACGAACCGCTTCAACGCCGCCCGCAGCGTGCGTCGACGCAGCGGGTCCGTCGCGATCGCGATCGACGCGGGATCCTCGATCGTGGTCACCGGGGCGTCGATCTCCGGGTCGACCTGCCCGACGATGACGAACGCCTCACCCGTGACGAACACCGAACGGTGCAGCGCGCGACTGTCGGCGTCGAGCTGGTTCGCCTGCCACCAGGCCCACGCCTGGTCATCCCCGTACTCGTCGCCGTTCGCCCCCGTGCGGATCGCCGCGACGCGGATCTTGTCGAGCATGACGTCGACGATGAGGTCAGCCCACGTGGTCCGGGACCGCCGCTGAAACTCGCGGAACGCGTCCTTGACGCTGTCCGCGACCTTGACCTCCATCAGCGGCGCCTCGCCGTCGGCGTAGGCGTTCAACGTCGCGATCCGCGGCTGCTTGGCGACCAGCGCCGAGTCGAGCTTCTGCAGCCACCAGCCCGGCGACAGCTGCTTAGGATCCGCCTCGACGGGGATGCGGGGCAGCTGCGTGGTCAGCGTCATCAGCCAGCCCTCCTATCGGATCCGCATCGGGACAGAGATTCGCTCCGGCTCAGGTTCCGGGGCGGCGAAGAGCACGTGCAGGGCGACGCCGGCGGCGACCGCCGGTGAGACATCGGACGGGGACTTCGCCCGGTCCAGCAGACCGATGTCCGTGGCATTCGCCACAGCATGCTGAACCGCCCGGGTCAACTGGTCCTGCCCGATGTGAGCCAGCGGCCCCTTCGTGATCCCGTCGAACAGGTGAGCACCGGACCGCGCCATCTCCATGCCGTTCAACGGGACGACCAGGTCACCGAACTCGTTCTGCATCTGCTCGAGCAGCGTCGAGACCGGCGATCTGCCCGCCTGCAGGCCGATGCCGACCGGGCGGCGCGCCGCGATCCGCGCCTTCACCCACGGGATAACCCACTCCTGACCATGGCTGAAGTGCATGATCTCGACGTGCGGCGTGCCGACGTGGTTGTACCCCGCGATCAGCGCCCAGGTTGTCTGACGGTCCCAGCTCGTGTCGATCGCGTAGGCGACACGTGACTCGGGGTGGATCCGGGAGTCCGGATCCTTGCGGAGTTCCCACTGGTCCATCGGCGCCCACGTCCCCTGCTCGACGGGCGGCGGGTCTTCCCACCAGCTCATGTGCTCGCGCATGTACTCGGCGATCGACGGCCCCTCCAGGACCTTCCGCTGCTGGCGCAGGAAGTCCAGCGTGATGCGCCGTCCGAGAGCCGGGTTCGCTTCCCACAGCAGCTGTGGATTGTCGAGCGAGCAGCCCTCGGCCTCGGGTGAGTGGGCGCAGTCCTCCCGCAGGCAGGGCAGGCGACGGCTGGTCCACTCGACGTACCCGAACTCCGGATCGTTCAGCTTCCGGCCTCGGTCGCGGATCCCGCGGAGGACCTCGCTTGCGAGCATGCCGGCCGACGACCCGACCATCAGGTGCGCGTTCGGGATCGCGGCCATCGTCGGGGTGATCGCGCCCATCATCTTCGCCTGCAGGAACAGGCCCTCGTCGAGATACAGCCGAGGCACCTTGGCGAAGCCACGACCGGACCGCCCACTCCGTGCCAGGACCCGGAGGTTCGCCCCGTTGCGCAGGTCATAGCCCTCGTTGCCGTTCGCCGTGCGGATCCGCAACACGTCCGACGCGAGAGCATCATCACCTTCGATGATCGCCTGGAAGTCGCCGAAGGCATCGGCGGAGGTCTTGAACTCATGCGCCGTCCAGACGACGTCGAGGCCCTGCTCGAACGTGTCGTGGATCGCGCAGCTGATCATCGTGCTGGTCTTGATGTTCTGCCGTGGAGCGATGATCGTCGACATCAGACCGGCCCAGTCGCCGTTCTTCTTCTGCGGCAGAAGCGCCCGGGTGGCCAGGCGCTCCGGCTCGTCCACCTGGTAGCCGATCGCGACCATGAGGTCAGCGACCTCGTCCGCGAGGGTGAAGATCGACCCCTCGGGGACGTGCCAGTAGGTCGGCGGGCTAGGCGTCTTGGGAAGCGACACGGCGTTGCCTGAACTGGGCGACATTTCCTCCGAGGCCGCGCGACTTCACCTTGCCGGTCTCAGCCGGCTTGTCCGGTTCGGACGGCTGGGCAGGAACTCGAACAGCATGCGCGGCCAGCGTGGAACGCAGCTCACGGGACAGCGCGGCCACGCCGGAGCCCGAGTCCTTGTCCGAGTCCTCGATTCGCTGGGCCAGGGCTATGGCGATCTGGGCCAGCGGGTCGCTCGTGCTGCCCCGCACCCGTCGGCGGACGGACTCGACGAGGGACCCCGCTCGGCCCGGAGGGGGTTCCACGACGGACTTCTCGACGGGCTTCTCGCGCGCCTTGCGCTTCCTCTTCGGCTCTGCCGCCGACTTGTTCCGATCACGAGAGTTGGCCACCCGGCATGCGGCGCTGCAGTACATGGCACGGGAGGTCTTTGCCGTGAAGGTCGTGCCGCAGCGCCCGCACCTACGCTGCATCGCGACCTCCACAGGTGTTACGGAACTTTCAGTTTGCGTAACGGGGAGAGAAATTGGATTGAGCCCCCGGACGCTCCGCCCCCGAGGGGGTGGAGGGGGTGGGTACCCCTACCACTCCTCGGAGGT
Organism: Frankiales bacterium; assembly: GCA_016125335.1. Taxonomy (NCBI): domain Bacteria; kingdom Bacillati; phylum Actinomycetota; class Actinomycetes; order Frankiales; species Frankiales bacterium. Next base: position 3,014 of record WGLY01000012.1, on the reverse strand, counting down.
GACGAGGGGCTCGCGCGAGACGATCGGCTTAGTGCCCCGTCGCTTGTTGCAACTGAGGTGCGCGGCCCTGACGTTCTCGCGGACGTACTCGAGGTCAGGGCGGACGCTGACCGGGATCAGGTGGTCGCCGCTGTTCGCTCCTGGTAGCCCGCACAGGTGGCAGATACCGGCCTCTTCCATGAGGACCTGCTCCACCATGCGGCGCCAGCGGCGGCTGGTGCTGCGGCCGGCCATGGCTACTTGCTGCTGGCCCTCCGCGGCTTGGGCTGCTCGGCCGGCTCGGGTGCAGTGGTCTGCTCCGGATCCGCTGGCGGGTCGCCCGCCGCGTCGTCCGCCCCGGAAGTGCCATCGCCTGAGCCGCGTTCGCCGTCCCCAGGCTCCGAGCTCGTGCCATCGGAGTCCGAGCCATCGTCGGTACCGGGATCGGCCGGCTCGGGCTCCTGTGGGAGCGAGCTGGTGCGGGCCTTGTGCTCCTCGAAGAGCGGGATCGTGGCGAGGTTGTAGGCGCGCTGAGCCTGCTCGGTGTTTCCGGCGGCCTCGAGAGCTGCGGCGTGCGGGGCGACGGCTGCGTGGTAGATCGCCAGCGAATCCTCTTCGGTCATGCGGTCAGCCTCCTCGGGAAATGGGAAACCCCCGGCCGTTGGCTCGGGGGTTCATCGGCTGGGCACACATCACCAACCTGACGCCAATGTATTACCTCGGGCCGTCGTGTCAAGCACCCCGTGCGCGTGTCGCGGCGACGTCCTGCCAGTGGTAGAGGGTGACACGACGGTCTGACAGTGCCCGCCGGCGGCGCCAGCGGTCACGGTGAGCGAGGCGCCGCACGTAGCTGATGGCCCAGCCTGTGGTGGCGGAGATCGTCCTCGCGTCGAGGTACTCGGGGTCGTCGCTTCCGAGGTACACGCCGGTCATGGGTTGGCTCGTCTCTCGCGGTCGAGGGCTTCCTTCTTGGCGTGGACCTTCACGCCAAGGTTGCTATACCACTCGCGGGCGGGCCATTCGTGGATGGAGCGTCCGGTCTCCTCGTCGACGGGGGCGGCATCACAGCGGACGGATGACGGGTAGAGGGAGTCGGTTGGGCGGATGACGGCCCACAGGGTGCCGATGCAGTCAGGCTCGGGGCAGGGGCCCACGTCGATGCGCTGGACGTGGTTGGGCTGTCGCTGACGGCGTGCGAGGCGCACGGCGGAGTCGAGGAACTCGACGAAGGCTCCGGCCTCGTCCTGGGCGAGGATCCACGACAGGTGGGGTTTCATCCACAGCGCGATCGCGCGGGGCTGGTCAGAGTAGGGCCGCTGCGACACGTGGGGCTTGGCGGTGATCGTGACTCTTCCGTCGCTCATGGTGGCTGTCGGGCGCGGCTTCAGGACCCAGGCGGACCATTCACGCAGCCCCTCGAGGATCTCCCGCCTCGCGGCGAGCGTGTGGGCGTCGAGGTTGAGGCCGGGATCGGAGGTGTGCTTGACGGGTTCGCTGCTGGCGCCTCCAGTGTTGCGGGTGCGGAGGTAGTCGGCGAGCTCGTCGTACAGGTCGGGGAGCTGGTCGAGGTCTTTCTCGGCGCGGTGGCGGTGGCCGGCGCAGACGCGGAGGCCGGGGTAGGCGAGTTTGGGGGTGTTCTCGTCGTGGTGGGCTTCGCACAGTTGCTCGGACTGGTGGCGGTGGCGAGTGAGTCGGGTCATCGGCTGGGCCTTGGCTGGTGCGTGTACGGCTGCAGGGCGGTTGTGGAGCGGATGTAGAGGGGGTGGCGGGGGTGGCCGTGCTTGGTGGTGCCGAGGCATTGTGCGCGGTCCATGCCGGGCATGGCCATGACGTGGTCGGCGCGGGCTCGGGGGGCGTGGGCTCCCCAGGCGGCGATGATCGGATCGTCATCGGGCAGGGTGGCGAGGGAGCGGAGGAATCGGTCGTTGTGGGGTCCGCAGACGTCGATGCCGATGGCGCGGCGCCAGGTGAGGTCCTTGGGCTCGGTGGCACGCCAGGCGTACAGGTTGAGCACGGCGAGGCTGGACATGCCCCAGGCGAGGGCGAAGCCCATGCAGCGGCGGATGGTGGGGTCGTCGGTGTCGGCGTCGGCGGTGGACGGGTTCAGCATGATGAACCACGCGGTGGGGCCGTCGTCTCTCCAGCGGCGGGCGAGGACGTACCGGTACGGGCCGTCGATCAGGGCCGTGCGCTCGACGTCGATGCGTGGCGAGGTGTCGGTCATGGGGTGCTCCTGGCGGTCGTGGGGTGGCAGCGGGGGCAGCGGGTGACGGCCGGGGGGCGGCCGCGAGTGCGGGTCTCGACGAGGCGTTGGCCAGGGTCGTGCTCGCCGGCCGGGTCGCAGCTGCCGCACCAGGGCGGGATGGTGATGGCGGGTGCTGCTGCGGAGGCGCAGTCGACGCAGCTGGAGCGGTGACGTCGGTGACGGTCGCAGTGGGGGGTATGGGGGGTAGTAGTTCTAAGGACCTTTCGGGTGCCAGCAGGTGGCACCCCGTGGCTACCCGGGCTGACACCCCGTGACGGTGACGGGGTGTCAGCAGGTGGCACCCCGTGATCTTCCGTGTCCCCAGGGCTGTCCACAGGCTCCGGCGGGCGGGTCACGAGGATCCGGTACAGGTTCGGGCGGCGGTCGTTCCTGGTGTCCCGCTGACCGCCGGCGTTCTTGACAACATCGAGCTCACCCAGCTCGACGAGTGCGTCGATGGATCGTTGGACGGATCGTCGGGAGGCCGACGCGTAGACCATGAGGGTGTCCAGGCTTGGCCAGGCTCCGCCGTCGCCATCGTGGTTGGCGATGCCGACCAGGACGAGCTTGTCCCGGCCGGTGGCTCGGGAGTAGTTCAACACCAGGGCGACAGATTCGACGCTCACGTGCTGGGGTCCTCCGTTCGCCTGTATTACTTCGTGGTGCGGTCGACGTGGCCGGCCGCGATGTGGGGGTGGAGGTGGCCGTAGTGCCATCCGTCCATCACGGGGCATCGGTACACACTCATGTGCTCGCCAGGGTGTTTGCTGTGAGCGACCCGCCTGGCGGC
>WGLY01000011.1 GCA_016125335.1 Frankiales bacterium | reverse complement strand
CTTGTGGGCGCGGACGGTCGCGTCGGGGTCGTGGCGGGCGATGAGCTTGTCGAGGTGCCTGCGCAGCTCGGACGGTGTGAGGGTCCGGGCCTTCTCCAGCGCCTGGGTCTCGATCGTCGCGAGCACCTCGGGGTCCGTGATGTGCCGGGTCTGGTCCACGAGCACGGCGCAGTGCCGCTCGGTGATCTCACCCGCAGCCAGCGCCGCCCCGAACCCCGGGAAGAGCTCCTTCAGCGCGCGGGCACGGTCGATCTCCTTCGACGCGCCGTACATGCTGTTGTGGGTGGCATACGCGACCTCCTGCTCGGCCGCCGCGTCCGCGAACGACGCGTGCGCGCTCGTCGAGTCCGGGCACGCCTTGGCCGCGAATGTCGCCTCGGCCGCGAGTCGCATCGCGGCCAGCCGCGCCTCGAGCCGCGCGGTGACCGCGATGAAGTCGATCAGCTCCGCCGGCTCGCTGATCGCCTCGACGTCGATCCTGTTCAGCAGCAGCGCGTCGGTGGCCTGCACCGGCCGCTTGAGGACGTGGGCCAGCACGCTCGGCTGGCCGGTGAGCCAATCCAGCGGGCCGACGGCTGCCTTGCCCATCTCGAGGTAGATCTCCCAGTGCGAACCTGCGGGGCCGGTGGTGTCCGGGTCGTCGAGGACGGTCATCGGGCACCTCCCTCGCGGTCCGGCTGGGGTTCGAACGAATGTAGGAATGCTACCGAAGACCACCGACAGACACAACCCCAATCCCCAGTATTTCCAAGGGATTTGGCCGATTCGACTGTCCACAGGATGTGGACAGCGATGTCCTCGTCGACGGGGCAGTTCGGCACCCGGTCGCGGACCCGATGATCCGATCCGCGCCCCCGGCGGCTCGCGTGCGGCGACAACCCTGAGCGCACGACGGCCGATCAGACGCATTCCGCGAGAGCAAGGGTCACTCGCGCCCGCGGACGGCCGAGCGACGCGATTGGGCAGCGACGCGGTTCGCGCCGAGACGTTGGCGACCGGACTGGCGTGCGTCGAAAGTTCGTGGCCCAAGCCGAGTGCCGAGGACCCGACCGCGGGTGCACCTCTCTTTGAGTGGTGGCTCAGTCCTAAGGCGTCGGGATGCCCAGCGAGTCGGGTTCTCGTCAGCTGCCGTCCCAGCGGACGACGAGAAGGTCATGGACTGCACTTTGCCCGGCGTACGAGCCTGCCCCTCCAAAGAGTCGGACGACCAACGGCAGCGCACCCGTCTCGGAGACCCGCGTGCCGAGCCAGGTGGTGTACCGGGCGAGTGCCGCCTCTCGCAGTTCGTCAAGGTCGCTATCGGCGTAGCGACTGGTAGCCGGTGGTTGGACGGTGGATACCACGAGGACGAACAAGCCACCGCACGCGGACATGCGTCGCAGGTCCTTGCCCAGCCACTCGTCTGCTCTATCCCGCAAGGGAGCCGTGCCGTCAAACGCCTCCGGGATCGCGAAGTGCGCCTGGGCCGACTTGAACTCGACGGACGTCTCGCCGAGCTGGAGATCCGCCCGTGCCCGACCGCCGAGGCTCGCCTCGCGATGCGCTCCCGAACTCTCCAAAGCCTCGGTACCGAAGATCTCGTAAACCCACTCCATCTCACAGTGGGCGCGGGACGTCGCAGCGCGCGCCAGCTTCCGCTGAGCGCGCCGGTCGTCGGCTACCTCGGCGATCGCAGCACGCAATAGCCCCATGGCGTCCGCACTCGATGGCATGCACCCAGGCTAGGTCCTCGCTACGCGCGATGAAGTAGCTGGGAGTGGAACGGTCGGGCGGCCGGCTACAGGTTGAAGCCGAGGGCGCGCAGCATCTCGCGGCCGTCGTCGGTGATCTTGTCCGGGCCCCACGGGGGCATCCAGACCCAGTTGATGCGGTAGTCGGCCACGACGCCGTCGAGGGCGGCGCGCGTCTGGTCCTCGATGACGTCGGTGAGCGGGCAGGCCGCGGAGGTGAGCGTGAGGTCGATCGTCGCGGTGTTGGCGTCGTCGACCGCCACGCCGTAGACGAGGCCGAGGTCGACGACGTTGATCCCCAGCTCGGGGTCGACGACGTCCTTGAGCGCCTCGAGCACGTCGTCCGTCGGCGTCACTCCGCCGCCGCCGGCGATGGGGGCACTGGTCTCGGTCACGGGGTTACCTCCGGTGTCTGGCCGGGCGCGGCCTGGGCGACCGCGTCCTTCCACGCCATCCATGCCAGCAGCGCGCACTTCACGCGTGCCGGGTACTTCGCCACCCCGGCGAACGCGACCGCGTCCCCGAGGACCTCCTCGTCGGGCTCGACCTGGCCGCGCCCCTGCATCAGCGCGAGGAACGCATCGGCCGTCTCGAGGTCGTCGGACACGGACCGCCCGACGAGCTGCTCGTGCAGGACGCTCGCCGACGCCTGGGAGATCGAGCAGCCCTGACCGTCGTACGAGACGTCCGTGACGGTGTCGCCGTCGAGCTGCACGCGCACCGTCAGCTCGTCGCCGCAGGTGGGGTTCACGTGGTGGACCTCGGCGCCGAACGGCTCGCGAAGCCCTCGCCCGCGGGGGTGCTTGTAGTGGTCCAGGATGATCTCCTGGTACAGCTTCTCGAGGTCCATCAGGCCACCCTGAAGAAGCTCTGCGCATGGCGGACGGCGGCCACGAGGTCGTCCACGTCGGCCGGGCCGTTGTAGACGTAGAACGTCGCTCGTGTGGTGGCGGCGACGCCGAAGCGCCGGTGCAGCGGCCAGGCGCAGTGGTGGCCCACCCGCACCTCGACCCCGCGGTCGTCGAGCACCTGGCCCACGTCGTGGGCGTGGATCCCGTCGACGACGAACGACACCGCGGACCCGCGCGCCTCGGCGTCGCGGGGGCCGACGACCGTGACGCCGGGCACCTCGGCGAGGGCCTGCAGCGCGTACGCCGTGAGCGCGTGCTCGTGGGCGGCCACCGCGGCCATCCCGGTGAGCGAGCCGTCGGCGGACGCGAGGCCGCCGAGGTAGTCGACGGCCGCACCGAGGCCGACCGCCTGCGCGGCCATGGGCACGCCCGCCTCGAAGCGCTGCGGGGGCGGCGCGAAGGTGGAGGCCTCCATGCGCACCACCTCGATCATCGACCCGCCGGTGAGGAAGGGCGGCATGGCCTCGAGGACGTCGTAGCGGCCCCACAGGACGCCGATGCCCGAGGGTCCGAGCATCTTGTGCCCGCTGAAGGCCAGCACGTCGACGCCGAGCTCGCGGACGTCCAGCGGCATGTGCGGCACGGACTGGCACGCGTCGAGCACGACGAGGGCCCCGACCGCGTGCGCGGCGTCGGCCACCCGGCGCACCGGGGTGACGGTGCCGAGCACGTTGCTCTGGTGCGTGAGCGCCACCACACGGGTGCGCTCGGAGAGCACCGCGGCGAGGCCGTGCTCGGGGTGGTCGAGGTCGAGCCGGCCCTCGTCGTCCACGCCGATCCAGCGCAGGGTGGCCCCGGTCTTGTCGCAGACCTCCTGCCACGGGACCAGGTTGGCGTGGTGCTCCATCTCGGTGACGACGACCTCGTCGCCCGGTGCGAGCACGAACCGCTCCGCCCCGTCGGGCAGCGCGGCGCCGTGCTGGGCCTTCGCGGTGGCGTTGCTGTAGGCGTACGCGACGAGGTTGAGCGCCTCGGTGGCGTTCTTGGTGAAGACCAGCTCGCGCGCCTCCGCTCCGACGAGCGCGGCGATCCGCTCGCGCGCGGACTCGTAGGCGTCGGTGGCCTCCTCCGCCAGCAGGTGCGCGCCGCGGTGCACCGCGGCGTTGTGCCGCGTGTAGAACTCGCGCTCGGCGTCGAGCACCGCGAGCGGCTTCTGCGACGTCGCGCCGGAGTCGAGGTAGACCAGCCGGTTCCCGCCGCGCACGGTGCGCGACAGGATCGGGAAGTCGGCCTTCACCCGGTCGACGTCGAGCAGCCCCGTGAGCGGGGCGTGCACTGCGGTCATGCCGATGCCGCCGCCTTCACGTAGGAGTCGTAGCCGTTGGCCTCGAGCTCGTCGGCGAGCTCCGGGCCGCCCTCGGCGACGATCCGTCCGTCGACGAACACGTGCACGAAGGTGGGCTTGATGTAGCGCAGGATGCGCGTGTAGTGCGTGATGAGCAGCGTGCCCACCGTGCCCTCGGACGCGACGCGGTTCACACCCTCCGACACCACCTTGAGCGCGTCGACGTCGAGGCCGGAGTCGGTCTCGTCCAGGATCGCGATCTTGGGCTTGAGCAGCTCCATCTGGAGGATCTCGTGGCGCTTCTTCTCGCCGCCGGAGAACCCCTCGTTCACGCTGCGCTCGGCGAAGCTCGGGTCGATCGAGAGCGCCTGCATCGCGGACTTCATCTCGCCCAGCCAGGTGCGCAGCTTGGGCGCCTCGCCGCGGACCGCGGTGACCGAGGTGCGCAGGAAGTTCGACACCGAGACGCCGGGCACCTCGACCGGGTACTGCATCGCCAGGAAGAGGCCCGCCCGCGCGCGCTGGTCGACGCTCATCGTGAGGACGTCCTCGCCGTCGAGGGTGACCGTGCCGCTGGTGACGGTGTACTTGGGGTGCCCGGCGATCGAGTAGGCGAGCGTGGACTTGCCCGAGCCGTTGGGGCCCATGATCGCGTGGGTCTCACCCGATCGGACGGTGAGGTCGACGCCGCGCAGGATCTCGCGCGCGCCGCCGTCGGTCTCGACGGAGACGTGCAGGTCGCGGATCTCGAGAGTGGCCATGGGGTCGGTGCTCCTTCAGCGGGCGGATGCGTCGACGGTGACGTCGACGAGGACGACGGCGTCGTCGCCCTCGCCCTCGACGCTCACCAGGTAGACGGGGACGGGGGTGGAGGCGGGGGGTCCGGAGGGCTGGCCGGTGCGGACGTCGAAGCGCGACCCGTGCAGCCAGCACTCCAGCGTGCAGCCATCGACCTCGCCCTCGGAGAGGGCCACGTCGGCGTGCGAGCAGACGTCGCGCAGCGCGTGCACGCCGCCCTCGCCGTCGCGCACGACGGCCACGGGCACGCCCTGCGCCACGACGCCTAGCGCGCCGGGGCTCGGGACGTCGACGAGCTTGCAGACCTCGACCAGGCTCACTCGGACTCCTCCTCGTCGTCGCCGGCGGTCTCGCCGAAGCCGAGCCGCTGCTCGATGCGGGTGGTCAGGTCGCGCTGCCACTCCGGCAGGCCGAGCCGGTTGACGACGTCGGCGAAGAAGCCGCGGACGACCAGCCGGGTCGCGACGTCGGCCGGGATGCCGCGCGCCTGGAGGTAGAACATCTGCTCGTCGTCGAAGCGGCCCGTGGCGCTCGCGTGGCCGGCGCCCACGATCTCGCCGGTCTCGATCTCGAGGTTGGGCACGCTGTCGGCGCGGCTCGCGGTGGTGAGCAGCAGGTTCCGGTTGAGCTCGTAGGTGTCGGTGCCGACGGCCGCGGCGCGGATGAGCACGTCACCGATCCACACGCTGCGGGCGACGCCGTCCTCCCCGGCGTCCGGGTCGCCGGACAGCGCGCCCTTGTAGAGCACGTTGCTGCGGCAGTGGGGCACGGCGTGGTCGACCAGCATCCGGTGCTCGATGTGCTGGCCGGCGCGGCTGAGGAAGACGCCGAGCAGCTCGGCGTCGCCGCCGGTGCCGGCGTACTCCACCGTCTCCAGGACCCGCACGGCCGAGCCGCCCAGGGAGGCCTGGAAGGAGCGGAACGTCGCGTCGCGCCCGACGCGGACCGCGACGTGGGCGGCGTGCACGGCGTCGTCGGCCCAGTCCTGCACGTGCAGCAGGCGCAGGCTGGCCCCGTCGCCCACGAGCACGCTGAGGTGCTCGGCGTACTGGGCCGAGCCGCTGTGCTCGACGACGACGGTGGCACGGGCGAACGGGCGCACGTCGAGCACGACGTGGCTCCAGGCGACCGAGGCGGCGTCGTCGCCGCGCAGGCGCAGCACGACGGGCTCGTCGGCGGCGGACTCGGGGACGGTCACGCGCACGGCGCCGTCGGCGCGCGCCACGGCGAGCGCGGAGATCCGGTCGACGGGCAGCGGCAGCCCGGCGAGGGCCGGGTCGTCCGCGGCGAGCTCGTCGACGACGACCCCGACGGGCGTCTGCGAGGTCCACGACAGCCGGACGTCGGACGGGGCGCCGTCGAGCAGCGCCGCGAACCGGCGCAGCGGGGTGAACCGCCACTCCTCCTCGCGACCCGTGGGCCGCGCGAAGTCCTCAGGGTCGCGCGAGAGCACCCGCGGCGCGTGGTCGCGTGCGGGGGTGGTGAGCGAGACCTCGTTCTCGCGGGTCTCGGTGGTGGCCGCGGACACTCAGCCCACCGCTCCTTCCATCTGCAGCTCGATGAGCCGGTTGAGCTCGAGGGCGTACTCCATGGGCAGCTCGCGGGCGATCGGCTCGACGAAGCCGCGCACGATCATCGCCATCGCCTCGTCCTCGGTGAGCCCGCGCGACATCAGGTAGAAGAGCTGGTCGGCGCTGATCTTCGAGACCGTGGCCTCGTGGCCCATCGACGCGTCGTCGGTGCGGACGTCGACATAGGGGTACGTGTCAGACCGGCTGATGTCGTCGACGAGCAGCGCGTCGCACTTCACCGTGCTCTTGGACCCGTGCGCGTCCTCGTTGATCTGGATGAGGCCGCGGTAGGACGTGCGTCCGCCGCCGCGGGCCACCGACTTCGACACGATCGACGACGACGTGCGCGGCGCCGCGTGCACCATCTTGGCGCCGGCGTCCTGGTGCTGGCCCTCGCCGGCGAACGCGATCGACAGCGTCTCGCCCCGGGCGTGCTCCCCCACCATCCAGACGGCCGGGTACTTCATCGTGACCTTCGACCCGATGTTGCCGTCGACCCACTCCATCGTGGCCCCGGCCTGCGCGACCGCGCGCTTGGTGACGAGGTTGTAGACGTTGTTGGACCAGTTCTGGATGGTGGTGTAGCGGCAGCGCGCGCCCTTGCGCACGATGATCTCGACGACGGCCGAGTGCAGCGAGTCGCTCGAGTAGATCGGGGCGGTGCAGCCCTCGACGTAGTGCACGTACGCGCCCTCGTCGACGATGATCAGCGTCCGCTCGAACTGACCCATGTTCTCGGTGTTGATGCGGAAGTAGGCCTGCAGCGGGATCTCGACGTGGACGCCCGGGGGCACGTAGATGAACGAGCCGCCGGACCACACCGCGGTGTTGAGCGCCGCGAACTTGTTGTCGCCGCTGGGGATGACGCTCCCGAAGTACTCCTTGAACAGGTCCTCGTGCTCGCGCAGGCCGGTGTCGGTGTCGAGGAAGACGACGCCCTGCTCCTCGAGGTCCTCGCGGATCTTGTGGTAGACGACCTCGGACTCGTACTGGGCGGCCACGCCGGCCACGAGACGCTGCTTCTCGGCCTCGGGGATGCCCAGGCGGTCGTAGGTGTTGCGGATGTCGTCGGGCAGGTCGTCCCAGGAGGCCGCCTGCTTCTCCGTCGAGCGCACGAAGTACTTGATGTTGTCGAAGTCGATGCCGCTGAGGTCCGAGCCCCACGAGGGCATCGGCTTCTTCTGGAACAGCCGCAGCGCCTTCAGGCGGGTCTGCAGCATCCAGTCCGGCTCGTTCTTCTTCGCGCTGATGTCGCGCACGACGTCCTCGGACAGGCCGCGGCGGGCGTTGGCGCCCGCGACGTCGGCGTCGGCCCAGCCGAAGTCGTAGCGACCCAGGCCCTCGAGCTCGTCGTGGATCTCGGTCGTCATGACAGGACCTCCAGAGGTGCGTCGGGACGGGTCGTGGTGCGCGGCGCGGCGGGTGCCGCACTGGGCGCGCGGGAGACGAGCGTCGTGCAGACGCCGTCGCCGTGGGCGATCGTGGCCAGGCGGGTCACGTGCGCGCCCAGCAGCCGGCCGAAGGCCTCGGTCTCGGCGTCGCAGAGCGCGGGGAACTCGGCCGCCACGTGCGCGACCGGGCAGTGGTGCTGGCAGACCTGGGCGGTGCCGCCGGTGCTCGCCTGCGACAGCGAGGCGGCGTAGCCGTCGGTGTTGAGCGCCTCGACCAGGGCCTGCGCCCGCTCGTCCGGCGCGACGCCGGCCACGCGGGGCCCGTAGCGGCGCTCGAGCTCGAGCACGCGCTGGGCGGCGAAGGCGGCGACGGCGTCCGGGCCGAGGGTCTCGCCGAGGAAGCGCAGGGCGCCGACGGCGATGTCGTCGTAGGCGGACTCGAAGGACTCCCGGCCGGCGTCGGTCACCGAGTAGACCCGGGCCGGGCGGCCTCGGCCCCGGGCCACGGAGCGGCCGGCACCGGGCCCGTACGGCGCCCGCTCCCCCGCCTCCACGTGGCCGGACTCGACGAGGGAGTCGAGGTGGCGCCGCACCGCGGTGGTGGACAGCTCGAGCCGCTCGGCGAGGGCCGCCGCGGTCTGCGGGCCGCCCTCGAGCAGGGCCTGCGCCACGCGCGCAGGAGCCCCGGTGAGGCGGACCGTCGATTTCACAACCTCATTGTTGCCTAATTCCTCCGGCACCGCGAACGCGGGGTCCGACGGGCCGTGGGGCCCCGCCCCCACGGGGGCGGCCCGCGGGCGCCTGCCTACACTCCGGACGTGACGATCCCGGCGCCCGAGCCCGCGCCCGCGGCGGTCGTGCTCGAGGACCTGCGGCTGTCGTACGGCGAGGTCACGGCGCTCGACGGGCTCTCCCTGAGCGTGCCGGCCGGCTCGATCCTGGCCCTGCTCGGCCCCAACGGGGCCGGCAAGACGAGCACCGTCGAGATCTGCGAGGGGTACCGGCGTCCGGACTCCGGCACGGTGCGGGTGTGGGGCCTCGACCCGCAGCGCGACGGCGCCGCGCTGCGGCCGCGGGTCGGCGTCATGCTCCAGGAGGGCGGGATCTACGCCTCGGCGCGTCCGGCGGCGATGCTGCGCCACCTCGCGGCCTTCTACGCCGACCCGCTCGACGTCGACGACCTCGTCGCCCGGCTCGGCCTCGAGACGGTGCGCGCCACCTACCGGCGGATGTCGGGCGGGGAGAAGCAGCGCCTGGCCCTGGCCTGCGCCGTCGTCGGCCGCCCGGACCTGGTCTTCCTCGACGAGCCGAGCGCCGGGATGGACCCGCAGACGCGGCTGGCGGCCTGGGACCTCGTGGAGCAGCTGCGCCGCGACGGCGTCACCGTCGTGCTCACCACCCACCTCATGGACGAGGCCGAGCGGCTCGCCGACCATGTCGTGATCGTCGACCACGGCCGCGTCGTGGCCACCGGGACGCCGGCCGAGCTGACCGGCGGCGGCGAGGTCCTCGCCTTCGGCGCCCGGGCCGGGCTCCCCCTGGACGGGCTGCGCGGGCGGCTGCCCGCCGGGGCGCGCGCGCTGGAGGCCTCCGCCGGGTCCTACCGCGTGGAGGGCAGCCTCGGCCCGGACGTGCTCACCGCGGTGGGCACCTGGCTGTCCGACCTCGGCGTCGAGCCCTCCGGCATGACCACCGGGAGGCGCAGCCTCGAGGACGTCTTCCTCGACCTCACCGGACGGGAGCTGCGGCCGTGAGCGCCTCCGCCACCTCGGCCCCCGGCGGCCTCGCCCCGCGACCCGGGGCGGCCCCGCGCGGGCGCGTGCTCGCCACCCAGACCCTCGCCGAGATCCGCATGACGCTGCGCAACGGCGAGCAGCTGCTGCTCACGCTGGTGATCCCGGTCGTCCTGCTGGTCGCGCTCTCCCACCTGCCCGAGTCCGTCGTCGGGCACTCCCCCGCCGTGGACGCCGTGGTGCCGGGCATCCTCGCGCTCTCGGTGATCTCCACCGCGTTCACCGGCCAGGCGATCGCCACCGGGTTCGAGCGGCGCTACGGAGTCCTGCGCCTCCTCGGGTCGACCCCGCTGGGCCGCGACGGCCTGCTCGTGGCCAAGACCCTCGGCGTGCTCGCGGTCGAGGTGGTGCAGGTGGTGCTCGTGTGCGGAGTGGGCCTCGCGCTGGGCTGGGCCCCGGTGGGCGACCCGCTGTCCGCGGCCGTGCTCCTCGTCGCCGGCACGTTCGCCTTCTCGGCCCTCGGCCTGCTGCTCGCCGGCACCCTGCGCGCCGAGGCGACCCTCGCGGCGGCCAACGGCATCTACCTGCTCCTGCTGGCGCTCGGTGGGGTCGTGGTGCCGGCCGACCGGCTCCCGGCCGTGCTCTCGCCGCTGGTGTCCCTGCTCCCCTCCTCGGCACTGGGCCAGGGCCTGCGCGAGGTGCTCCTGCACGGGCAGGGCCTGCCGTGGGGCTCGGTGGCGCTGCTGCTCGTGTGGGGCGCGGCCGCCGCCTGGGCCACGGTGCGCACGTTCCGCTGGTCGTCCTGACCCTCGGCCGGGCGGGTGCCCGGCGACCGGCGGGGCCCTCACCTACGCTGGCTCCCGTGACGACGCAGCTGCCCGGGACCGCCGAGCGCGGCGCGGCCGCGGCCGACCACCCGGACGGCCGGGCCCCGCGCGCGGCGCGCGGCGTCTACGTGGCCAACCTCGTCGCCCAGATGGGCATCGTCGTGACCGGTGCCGTCGTCCGCCTGACCGGGTCCGGGCTGGGCTGCCCCACGTGGCCGCGCTGCACCGACGACTCGCTCACGCCCGTGGCCAACCAGCCGGAGAGCTGGCACAAGTACGTCGAGTTCGGCAACCGGCTGCTCACCGGCGTGCTCATCGTGCTGGCCCTCGCCGCGCTGGCCGCGGGACTGCTCGACGCCCTCTGGCGGCGCCGGCGCGACGGCCTGCCGGCCCGGCGCGCCCTGACCTGGCTGGCGGCGGTGCCGCTGCTGGGCACCTTCGCCCAGATCCCCCTGGGCGGCGTCACGGTGCTGACCGGGCTGAACCCCCTGGCGGTCGGCTCCCACCTGCTGCTCTCCATGGGCCTGATCGCCCTGACGACCGTGCTCGTGCACCGCGCGGGCGAGCCCGGGGACCAGCCGGTGGCGGTGGTCGTCCGGCGCGAGGTGCGGGCCGGGGTGATGGTGCTCACCGCGCTGTTCGGCGCCGTCCTGGTGATCGGCATGGTGGTGACCGCGAGCGGCCCGCACGCCGGCGACGAGCGCACCCACCGCCTCGGGCTCGACCCGCAGACGGTGAGCTGGCTGCACGCCGACGTCGTGGTGCTCTCGCTGGGGCTCCTCGCGGGCCTGCTCGTGGCGCTGCGCGCCACCTCCGCGCCGCCGAGGGTCCGCGAGGCCGCGAGCCTGCTGCTCGTGCTCGTGCTGGCCCAGGGGTTCGTGGGCTACACGCAGTACTTCACCGGCCTGCCCTGGGCGCTGGTCGCGGTGCACGTGCTGGGCGCGACAGTCGTGTGGTGGGCGGCGGTGCGGCTGCTGCTGACCACCCGCACGCGCGGCCTCGAGCTCCCAGACGCACCCGCCGCCTGATCCCGCACCAGGTGGGGCGGATGCCGACGTAGCAGCCGGCCGAGCGGCACCGCTCAGCGCCGCACGAGCACGTCGACGGCGACGGCGAGGAACAGCAGCGCGAGGTACGAGATCGAGCCGTGGAACAGGCGCATGGCCCGCACGTTGCGCTCGCCGCGGCGCACCCGGCGCAGCAGGGCGTGCGCCTCGAGGAGGAACCAGCCGCCCAGCGCCACCGCGGCCACGGCGTAGACGGGACCGGTGCCCGCCGCCGGCACCAGCAGCAGCGACGTGAGCACCATGGCCCACGAGTAGCCGATGATCTCGCGGGCCACGCGTGACAGCGGAGCGACCACCGGCAGCATCGGCACGCCCGCGGCGGCGTAGTCGTCCTTGAACCGCAGCGACAGCGGCCAGTAGTGCGGCGGGGTCCAGAAGAACACGACTCCGAAGAGCACGAGCGGCGCCCACGAGAGCGACCCGGTCACCGCGGCCCAGCCGATGAGGATCTGCATGCAGCCCGCCGCGCCGCCCCAGACGATGTTCTGCGGGGTCCGCCGCTTGAGCAGCATCGTGTAGCCGACGACGTAGAGCAGGATCGCGGCCGCGGTGAGCACGCTGGCCAGCCACGTGGTGGTGAGCGCGAACCACGCGACCGAGACGACCGACAGCGTCAGCCCGAACACCAGCCCGGCGCGGGGGCTGATCTCCCCCGTGACGAGCGGGCGGTGCCCGGTGCGGGCCATGAGCCCGTCGATGTCGCGGTCGACGTACATGTTGAGGGCGTTGGCGCCGCCGGCGGCCAGGTAGCCGCCCACGAGGGTGGCGGCGACCAGCCGCAGCGAGGGCACCCCACCGGCCGCGAGGAACATGGTGGGCACGGTGGTGACGAGCAGCAGCTCGATGATCCGGGGCTTGGTGAGCGACACGTAGGCCGCGAGCCGCGAGCGGGTGCGCACCGGCCCCACCGGCGCGAGGCCGTCGCGGATGTCGATGACGAGGCCGTCCTGGGTCGACTCCCCGGAGTCGGCGGCCCGCGGGTCGACAGCCGTCACGGACCACGCTCCCCGGAATGCGGCCGGTGCACGACGGCGGTCCGGCGGCCTCGGCGACACCGGACGGCGCCGCCTGGCGGAGTCTACCGGCCGGGTCGCCGGCGCAGGTCGCGCCGGTAGGCTCGAACCGTGACGTCTGACGCGGTCGACACCGCTGCCCCCGCCCCGTTCGACCCCGCCTCGTGGACCGACCTGGACCGGCGCGCCGTCGACACGATCCGGGTGCTGGCGGCCGATGCGGTGCAGAAGGTCGGCAACGGCCACCCGGGCACCGCGATGAGCCTGGCCCCGGCGGCCTACCTGCTCTTCCAGCGCTACCTGCGCCACGACCCCGCCGACGCCGGGTGGCTGGGCCGCGACCGGTTCGTGCTGTCCTGCGGGCACTCGTCGCTGACCCTCTACATCCAGCTGTTCCTGTCCGGCTACGGGCTCGAGCTCGCCGACCTCGAGTCGTTCCGCACCTGGGGCTCGCTCACCCCCGGCCACCCCGAGCTGCACCACACCGTCGGCGTCGAGACCACCACCGGCCCCCTGGGCCAGGGGCTGGCCACCGCGGTCGGCATGGCGATGGGCCAGCGCTACGAGCGCGGCCTGCTCGACCCGGACGCCGCCCCGGGCACCAGCCCGTTCGACCACCACGTGTGGGTCATCGCCTCCGACGGCGACCTCGAGGAGGGCGTCACGTCCGAGGCGTCCTCGCTCGCGGGCACGCAGCGGCTGGGCAACCTCACGGTCGTCTGGGACGACAACCGCATCTCCATCGAGGACGACACCGCCGTCGCCTTCAGCGAGGACGCCGTGGCCCGCTACGCGGCGTACGGCTGGCACGTCCAGACCGTCGAGATGGGCGAGGACGGCACGGTCGACGTGCCGGCGCTCGCCGCGGCGCTCGACGCCGCCCGGGCCGAGACCGAGCGCCCGTCCTTCATCCGGCTGCGCACGGTGATCGGCTGGCCGGCACCCACTCTGCGCAACACCTTCAAGGCGCACGGCAGCGCGCTCGGCGTCGACGAGGTGCGCGCGGTCAAGGAGATCCTCGGCTTCGACCCGGACGCCTCGTTCGTCGTCGAAGACGACGTCCTCGCGCACGCCCGGCAGGTCCGCGAGCGCGGCGCCGCGCGGCGCGCCGCCTGGGACGAGCGCTACGAGGCGTGGCGCGCCGGCGCGCCGGAGCGCGCGGCCCTGCTCGACCGGCTCGTCTCCGGCGCGCTGCCCGACGACCTGCAGCTGCCCGAGTTCCCCGCGGGCAAGGACGTCGCCACCCGCAAGGCCAGCGGCGAGGTGATCCAGGCGATCGCGGCGGCCCTGCCGGAGTTCCTCGGCGGCAGCGCCGACCTGGCCGAGAGCAACAACACCACCATCGAGGGCGCTCCCTCGTTCCTGCCGCCGGGCACCGAGGTGTCGCCGACGTCGCCGTTCGGCAAGAGCCAGTCCCCTTACGGCCGCGTGCTGCACTTCGGCATCCGCGAGCACGCGATGGGCTCGGCGCTGTCCGGCCTGGCGCTGTCGGGCCTGCTGCGCCCGTTCGGCGGCACCTTCCTGGTGTTCAGCGACTACATGCGCGGCGCGGTGCGCCTCGCGTCGCTCATGGGTGTCGGCGTCACCTACGTGTGGACCCACGACTCGATCGGGCTCGGCGAGGACGGGCCCACGCACCAGCCGGTGGAGCACCTCTGGGCGCTGCGGGCGATCCCGGGCCTCTCGGTCGTGCGGCCCGGCGACGCGAACGAGACCTCGGTGGTGTGGGGCGAGATCCTGCGCCGCCGCACCACCACGGGCCTCGCGCTGACCCGCCAGAACCTCCCCACGCTCGACCGCACCGAGCTGGCGCCGGCCGACGGCGCGGCACGTGGCGGCTACGTGCTGGCCGAGGCCTCCGGCGGGACGCCCTCGGTGCTGCTGCTGGCGACCGGGTCGGAGGTCTCGCTGGCGCTGGCCGCGCGCGACCTGCTCGAGGCCGACGGCGTGCCCGCGCGCGTGGTCTCGATGCCCTGCCTCGAGTGGTTCGACGAGCAGGACGACGCCTACCGCGAGCAGGTGCTGCCCGCGGGCGTCCGCGCCCGGGTGTCCGTGGAGGCGGGGATCGCGCAGGGCTGGTGGAAGTACCTCGGCACGCACGGCCGGGCCGTGTCGCTCGAGCACTTCGGGGCCTCGGCCGACTACAAGACCCTCTTCCGCGAGTTCGGCATCACGCCGGAGGCGGTGGCCGCGGCGGCACGGGAGTCCCTCGCCTCGCTGTGACGGCGGTGGCCCGCGCCGCGGCGGCCGGCCCGTCAACCGGGCGGTGCCGGGGGCGGGCCCGGCCGTGCCTCGTTAGGGTCGGACCATGACCGACCCACTCGCTGCCCTGTCCGCCGCCGGCGTCTCCATCTGGCTCGACGACCTCGACCGTGCCCGGCTCTCGGGCGGTGGCCTCGCCGCGCTGGTCGCGGGGTCGCACGTCGTGGGCGTCACCACCAACCCCTCGATCTTCGAGAAGGCCATCAGCAAGGGCGCCACCGACTACGCCGACCAGGTGCACGACCTCGCCGTGCGCGGGGTCGACCTCGGTGAGGCGGTGCGGGCCCTGACCACGTATGACGTGCGCTGGGCCTGCGACGTGCTCGAGCCCACGTGGTCGCGCACCGCCGGCGTCGACGGTCGGGTGAGCATCGAGGTCGACCCGCGCCTGGCCCGGGACACCGAGGCGACCGTGGCCGAGGCCAAGGCGCTGGCCTGGGCGGTCGACCGGCCCAACACGTTCATCAAGATCCCGGCCACGGTCGAGGGCCTGCCGGCCATCACCGCGGTGCTGGCCGAGGGCATCAGCGTGAACGTGACGCTGATCTTCTCCGTGGAGCGCTACCGCGCCGTGCTCGACGCCTGGCTCACCGGCCTGGAGCGGGCCCGCGACGCCGGGCGCGACCTCTCGCGCATCGAGAGCGTGGCCTCGTTCTTCGTCAGCCGGGTCGACACCGAGGTCGACAAGCGGCTGCCGGCCGACTCGCCGCTGCGCGGCACCGCGGCGATCGCGAACGCGCGCGTCGCCCACGAGACGTTCTCTCAGGTGGTCGCCGGCGAGCGCTGGCAGGCGCTCGCGGCCGCCGGGGCGCACGTGCAGCGGCCGCTGTGGGCCTCCACCGGCGTCAAGGACCCGGCGTACGCCGACACCCGGTACGTGGTCGACCTGGTCACGCGCGACGTCGTCAACACCATGCCGGAGGCCACGCTCGACGCGACCCGCGACCACGGCGAGGTCGTGGGCGACACGATCGTGCCGAACTACGCCGCCGCGCACGCCGCCCTCGACGCGCTCACCGCCGCGGGGATCGACCTCGACGACGTGGTGCAAGTGCTCGAGGAGGAGGGGGTCGCGAAGTTCGTCGCCTCCTGGGAGGAGCTGCTCTCCACCGTCTCCTCCGCGCTCGACCTGGCCCGCGCGTCCGCCGGTCGCTGAGGGGCCGGCCCGATGAGGACCACGGTCTCGACGCCGTCGGACAACCCGCTGCGCGACCCGCGCGACCGACGGCTGCCCAAGATCGCGGGGCCGTGCAGCCTCGTGATCTTCGGCGTCACCGGCGACCTCGCGCGCAAGAAGCTCATGCCCGCGGTCTACGACCTCGCCAACCGCGGGCTGCTCCCGCCCGGGTTCGCTCTCGTCGGGTTCGCGCGGCGCGACTGGGCGGACCAGGACTTCCAGCAGATCGTGCACGACTCCGTGCGCGAGCACGCGCGCACCGAGTTCCGCGAGGACGTGTGGAACGAGCTCTGCAAGGGCCTTCGCTTCGTGGCGGGCGACTTCGCCGACGAGGATGCCTTCGACAACCTCTCGCAGGTCGTCCTCGACCTCGACCGGGTCCGCGGCACGCGGGGCAACCACGCGTTCTACCTGTCGATCCCGCCGAAGTTCTTCGGCGACGTGGTCCAGCAGCTCAAGCGCTCGGGGCTGTCGGTGTCGAACGACGGCGCCTGGCGCCGGGTGGTGATCGAGAAGCCGTTCGGCCACGACCTCGAGAGCGCCCGGGCGCTCAACGCCACGATCGACGAGGTGTTCCCGTCCGGCTCGGTGTTCCGCATCGACCACTACCTGGGCAAGGAGACCGTGCAGAACCTCATGGCGCTGCGCTTCTCCAACACCATGTTCGAGCCGATCTGGAACGCCAACTACGTCGACCACGTGCAGATCACGATGGCCGAGGACATCGGCATCGGCGGCCGGGCCGGCTACTACGACGGCATCGGCGCGGCCCGCGACGTCATGCAGAACCACCTGCTCCAGCTGCTCGCCCTCACCGCGATGGAGGAGCCGCTGTCGTTCCAGGCCAACGACGTCCGCCTGGAGAAGGAGAAGGTGCTGGCCGCGCTGACGCTGCCGCACGACCTCGACCTGCACACCGCCCGCGGGCAGTACGCCGCGGGGTGGCAGGGCGGCGAGCAGGTGATCGGGTTCCTCGACGAGGAGGGCATCGCCCCGGACTCGCACACCGAGACCTTCGCCGCGGTCCGACTCGGCGTCGACACCCGCCGCTGGGCCGGGGTGCCGTTCTACCTGCGCACCGGCAAGCGGCTCGGCCGGCGCGTCACGGAGCTGGCGATCGTCTTCAAGCGTGCGCCGCACCTGCCGTTCACGGCGACCGACACCGAGGAGCTCGGGCAGAACGCCATCGTGGTGCGGATCCAGCCCGACGAGGGCGTCACCATGCGGTTCGGGTCCAAGGTGCCCGGCACCCACATGGAGGTGCGCGACGTCAACATGGACTTCGCCTACGGCGACTCCTTCACCGAGTCCAGCCCCGAGGCCTACGAGCGCCTCATCCTCGACGTCCTCCTGGGCGACCCGCCGCTGTTCCCGCGGCACGAGGAGGTCGAGCTCGGCTGGAAGGTGCTCGACCCGGTGCTCGACCACTGGGCCGCCCGCGGCGCGCCGGACCAGTACGAGTCCGGCACGTGGGGGCCCGCGTCCGCGCACGAGATGATCGCCCGCGACGGGCGCAGCTGGAGGCGGCCATGAGCGTGCGGCTCGACGACACCACCGCCGCGCAGGTCGGCCTCGCCATCTCCTCCGAGCGCTTCCGGCAGGGCTCCTCGGCCGTGGGCCGGGTGCTCACCCTGGTCATCGTGGCCGACGAGGCCACCCAGGCCGACGCCGTGCGCGCCGCCGCCGAGGCGGCCCGCGAGCACCCGTGCCGGATCCTCACCGCCATCCCCCGGCCCGGCCGCGGGCCGGCCCGCCTCGACGCCGAGATCACCGTCGGCGGCAGCGACGGCATGGGCGAGCTGGCCGTGCTGCGGCTGCGCGGCCCGCTCTCGCACCACGTGGCCTCGGTCGTGCTGCCGCTGCTGGTCCCGGACGCGCCGGTGGTCGCCTGGTGGCCGGAGGACGCGCCCGACGACCCGGCGTCGGACCCGGTCGGCCGGCTGGCCCAGCGACGGATCACCGACGCCTCGGCGGCCTCACGGCCGCTCAAGGCACTCGACGTGCGCCGGCAGCACTACGCCGCGGGCGACACCGACCTCGCCTGGACCCGCATCACGCCCTGGCGCGCGCTGCTGGCCAGCGCCCTGGACCTGCCCTACGAGACCATCACCGGCGCCACCGTGCAGGCCCAGCGCAGCAACCCCTCCGCGGTGCTGCTGGCCGCGTGGCTCCAGCACGGCCTCGGCGTGCGGGTCGACGTCACGACCAGCCGCGGTCCGGGGATCACCGGGGTGACCATCCGGACCAAGCGCGGGGACATCTCCGTCACCCGTCCCGACGGGCGCGTGGCGACCATGACGCGGCCCGGCTTCCCCCACCGCGAGGCGGCCCTCCAGCGCCGCACCGTGGAGGGCCTCATCGCGGAGGAGCTGCGCCGGCTCGACCCCGACGAGATCTATGGCGAGACCCTCGGCGCGCTGCCCTCGCTCGCGCTGTTCGCGGCCCACGTCCCGGACAAGGAGAAGCCCGTGGCCAAGCGCTCCACGGACGTCGCGGCCACCACGCGGCTCCCCGCACCGGACGGAGCGGCGGCCGCGGACGGCGAGGCCCCCCGCCGACGCGCCGCCGCCGGCACCGGCACCGGGCGCGCCCGCTCGTCGGCCGGCACGTCCGGCCGCGGCAAGGCGGGCTCGTGAGCACGCCCGAGGTCCTCGTCCACCGCGACGAGCGCGCACTCGACGACGCCATCGCGGCGCGCCTGGTCACGGCGCTCGTGGACGCGCAGGCCGGGGGCCGGGAGGCGCACGTGTGCCTCACCGGCGGCACGCTGGGCATCTCGTGCCTGGCCGCGCTGCTCGCCTCGCCGGCCCACGACGCGATCGACTGGCCGGCCTTGCACGTGTGGTGGGGCGACGAGCGCTTCGTCCCCTCCGGCGACCCCGACCGCAACGAGCTCCAGGCGCGGCAGGCGCTGCTCGACCACGTGCCCCTGGACCCGGCCCGGGTCCACCCGATGCCGAGCACCGACTCGGGGCTCGACGCCGAGGGTGCCGCCGAGGCCTACGCCGAGGAGCTGCGCCGTCACGCCCGCACGGAGGACCACGCCGACCTGCCCTCGTTCGACGTCTGCCTGCTGGGCATCGGGCCGGACGCGCACATCGCGAGCCTGTTCCCGCAGATGGCCGGGATCCACGAGACCCGCCGGACGGTGGTGGGCGTGCACGGCTCCCCCAAGCCCCCGCCCACGCGCGTGTCGCTCACCCTGCCGGCCCTGCAGGCCTCGCGCGAGGTCTGGCTCATCGCCTCGGGCCAGGGCAAGGCCGACGCGATCCGGCTGGCGCTCTCGGGCGCCGGCCCGGTGCAGGTGCCCGCCGCCGGGGCGCGTGGCCGCGAGCGCACGCTCGTGCTGCTCGACGAGGCGGCGGCCTCCGCCCTGCCCCCGGACATCCGCCGCATCGCCAGCCCCTGAGGTCCGGGTCCGGCGTACGCCGCGCTGCCGTCAGGCGCGGACCCAGAAGTCGTGCGGCGCCGCCCCGCCCCGGAACCCCGCGGCGGCCGCCACCTGAGCCGCCTCGCGGAAGCCGCGGGCCAGCGCGGCCGGCTCGTGGGCGTCGCTGGCGAAGCTGATCGCCCGGCCGCCCTCCTCGCGCCACCAGCGCAGCACCACCGGCTCCAGCGGGCGACGCGTGTTGAGCTCGAGCACGCGGTCGGCCCGCGCGAGCGTGCGCAGCGTCTCGCGCACGTCGTCCTCGACCACGGCCGGGTCGAACGGACCGGCGGCCGCCTGCGGCCAGTAGCGCAGCGGGTAGTCGATGTGGGCGAGCACCTCGAAGTCGTCCCAGGTGGTGATCAGGGTGCGCAGCTCGGCCAGGTAGCGCCGCAGCACCGCGTAGGGATCGCCCTCGCCGAGGCCGAACCCGACGTCGCGCCACTCGCCGGGCGGACCGTAGGGCTCGGCGTGCACGGACGCGAGCACCCGCTCGAAGGCGCCGCCGCGCAGCACCGAGCGCACGGCCTCCGGATGGCGGTGGGGCTCGCCGGACTCGATGCCGGTGAGGATCCGCAGCGACGGGAACCGCTCGCGGCAGCGCTCCACCTCCGCGAGGTACCCGGCGACGTCGAACGGCCGCGGCGCCATCACCCCGTCGTCCACCATGGGCCACCAGTGGCCCGGGAGGCGAGCGTCGTCGCCGAGGCGCCAGCGCCAGTGGTCGACGTGCTCGGTGAACGCCACCGACGGCAGGCCCAGCTCCACCGCCCGGGCGCAGGTGGCCGCCATGTCGCCCGTGTCGGTGTCCCAGGACCACTGGGAGTGGACGTGGTCGTCGGCGGGGTGCTGCGTCGTCGGCTCGTCCGCGCTCACCCGTCCAGCATGCCGTGAGGGCCCCGCCCGGGATCCGGGTGGGGCCCTCACGGGCGGTGCGGGGAGACGCTACTTGTCGCGCAGCTTGGCCAGCGCCTCGTTGAGGATCGCCTCGCCGTCGGCGTCGCTGCGCCGCTCCTTCACGTAGGCGAGATGGGTCTTGTACGGCTCGATCTTGGGGGCCGCGGGCGGGTTGTCCTTGTCGCGACCGGCCGGCAGGCCGCAGCGCGGGCAGTCCCAGGTCTCCGGCACGGCGGCCTCGGTCGCGAAGCTGGGCCGGGTCTCGTGGTTGTTGGCGCAGTAGAACGCCACCCGGTGGCGGGGTGCGGCGTCGCCGCGCTCCGCCTCGCCCATCGGCCCGGCGCCCACACGGCTGCCACGGATCGCACTGCCACTGGCCACAGGTGGTGCCCTTTCTCGCGGACGGACGTACGGGGGTCAGGCCGACTTGAGCAGCAGCCCGAGCCCGATGATGAGAGCGGCCCAGAGCACGCCCAGGCCGATCGTGATGCGGTCGAGGTTGCGCTCGGCCGCGCTCGACCCCCCGAACGAGGAGGAGATGCCGCCGCCGAACATGTCCGACAGTCCCCCGCCCTTGCCCTTGTGCAGCAGCACGAGGACCACGAGGAGAGCGCTGATGATCATCAGCAGGATCTCGAAGGCCAGGACCACGGCGGTGCTCATTCCTCTCGTCTCGCGTCGCAGGCCCGACGCGTCAGGTCAGGATACGTGACCCGGCCCCGGACCGGGTGCCGCACCGCCGTCCCGGGTCGCCCGGCGGTCGTGGCTCAGGAAGCCTCGGCCGGGTGCAGCCGGAACTTCGCGATCGCCACGAACTCGTCCGGGTCGAGGCTCGCGCCGCCCACGAGGGCACCGTCGACGTCCGGCTGGGCCATGATCGCGGCCACGTTGGACGCCTTGACCGAGCCGCCGTAGAGCACGCGGACGCCGTCGGCGAGCTCGCCGTCGTAGAGCTCGGCGAGCCGGCCCCGGATGGCCGCGCAGACCTCCTGGGCGTCCTGCGGCGTCGCGACCTCGCCGGTGCCGATCGCCCACACCGGCTCGTAGGCCACGACCAGGCTGCGGGCGCTCGCGGCGGGCAGCCCGGCGAGGGCGCCGTCGAGCTGGGCCAGCGTGTGCGGCACGTGCGTGCCCGCCTGGCGGACGTCGAGCCCCTCGCCCACGCACAGGATCGGCACCAGGCCGTGGCGGTAGGCGGCGCGCACCTTGGCGCCCACGACCTCGTCGGTCTCGGCGTGGTACTGCCGCCGCTCGCTGTGGCCCACGACGACGTAGGTGCACCCGAGCTTGGCCAGCATGGCGCCGCTGACCTCGCCGGTGTAGGCGCCCTTGTCGTGCTCGGAGAGGTCCTGCGCGCCGTAGCGCAGGTCGAGCTTGTCGGCGTCGATGAGGGTCTGCACCGACCGGATGTCGGTGAAGGGCGGCAGCACCGCCACCTCGCAGGCGGCCAGGTCCGCCTCGGAGAGCGCGAAGGCGAGCTTCTGCACCACCGCGATGGCCTCGAGGTGGTTGAGGTTCATCTTCCAGTTGCCCGCCATGAGCGGGAGCCGGCCGGTCCGGTCTGCCACGGGTCAGTCCTCCAGGACCGCGATGCCGGGGAGGGTGCGACCCTCGAGGAACTCCAGCGACGCGCCGCCGCCGGTGGAGATGTGGGAGAAGCCGGACTCGTCGATGCCCAGCAGCCGGACGGCCGCGGCGCTGTCGCCGCCGCCCACGACGGTGAGGCCGTCGACGCGGGTGATCGCCTCGGCGACCGCGCGCGTGCCCTCGGCGTACGGGGCCATCTCGAACACGCCCATCGGCCCGTTCCAGACCACCGTGCGGGCGTCCGCGAGCCGGTCGGCGAACAGGGCGCGGGAGTTGGGCCCGATGTCCAGGCCCATCCAGCCGTCCTCGATGTCGTCGACCGACACGTCCTTGTGCTCGGCGTCGGCCGAGAACGCGGTCGCGACGATGACGTCGACGGGCAGCACGAGCTCGACGCCGCGGGCCTCCGCGGTGGCGATGAGCCCGCGCACCGTCTCCACCTGGTCGGTCTCGAGGAGCGAGGAGCCCACGTTCTTGCCGAGGGCGGCCAGGAACGTGAAGCACATCCCGCCGCCGACGAGGAGCCGGTCCACCGAGGTGAGCAGGTTCTCGATCACCCCGAGCTTGTCGCTGACCTTCGACCCGCCCAGCACGACGGCGTAGGGCCGGTCCGGGTCGCCGAGCACCGTGCGGAAGACCTCGACCTCGGCGAGGACGAGCCGGCCCGCCGCGTGCGGGAGCAGGGTGGCGACGTCCGAGACGCTGGCCTGCTTGCGGTGCACCACGCCGAACCCGTCGCTGACGAACACGTCCGCGAGCGAGGCCAGCTCGCCGGCGAGCTCGGCCCGGGCGGCGTCGTCCTTGCTGTCCTCGCGCGCGTCGTAGCGCACGTTCTCGAGCAGGCAGACGTCGCCGTCGCCCAGCGCCGCGACCGTGTCGCGGGCCGAGGGGCCGGTGACGTCGGCGGCCAGGGCCACCGGGGCCCCGAGCAGTTCGGAGAGCCGGGCGGCGACGGGCGCCAGCGAGAGCTCCGGCTTCGCCTCGCCCTTGGGCCGGCCGAGGTGCGCCACGAGCACCACCCGGGCGCCGCGCGAGCGCAGCGACTCGATGGTGGGCAGCGCCGCGCGGATCCGGCCGTCGTCGGTGATGTGTCGCGTGCCGTCGCCGGCGTCCTCGAGCGGGACGTTGAAGTCCGCCCGCACGAGGACCCGGCGACCGGCGACGTCGAGGTCGTCGATCGTCTGCACGGCGCGTCCTACAGGGAGGCGCCGACGTACGACACGAGGTCGACGAGACGGTTGCTGTAGCCCCACTCGTTGTCGTACCAGCCGAGCACCTTGGCGGTGGAGCCGATCGCCTTGGTCATGCCGGCGTCGAAGATGCAGGACGCCGGGTTGGTGACGATGTCGCTGGAG
Source organism: Frankiales bacterium (assembly GCA_016125335.1). Taxonomy (NCBI): domain Bacteria; kingdom Bacillati; phylum Actinomycetota; class Actinomycetes; order Frankiales; species Frankiales bacterium. Next base: position 107,189 of record WGLY01000011.1, on the reverse strand, counting down.
ACGATCGGGTCCTCGGTGTACTCGAGGATGCCCTTGAGCGGGCCCTCCGCCGCCGCCTTGACCGCGGCGTTGATCTCCTCGGCGCTGACCTCGCGCGCGAGCGTGACGGTGAGGTCGGTGGCCGAGCCGGTGGGCACCGGCACGCGCATGGCGTAGCCGTCGAGCTTGCCCTTGAGCGCGGGCAGGGCCAGGCCGATGGCCTTCGCCGCGCCGGTGCTGGTCGGGATCATGTTGATCGCGGCGGCCCGGGCACGACGCAGGTCCTTGTGCGGGTAGTCGAGGATCACCTGGTCGTTGGTGTAGGCGTGGATCGTGGTCATGAGCCCGTTCTCGATGCCGAACGAGTCGTTAATGACCTTCGCCATGGGCGCCAGGCAGTTGGTGGTGCAGGACGCGTTGCTGATGATGGTGTGCGCGGCCGGGTCGTAGACGTCCTGGTTGACGCCCATCACGATCGTGGCGTCCTCGCCCTTGGCCGGCGCCGAGATGATGACCTTCTTGGCGCCGCCCGCGACGTGCCCCTTGGCCTTCTCGGCGTCGGTGAAGAAGCCGGTCGACTCGACCACGACGTCCACGCCGAGGTCGCCCCAGGGCAGCTTGGCGGGGTCGCGCTCGGCCAGCGCGACGATCTTCTTGTCGCCGACGAGGATCGAGTCCTCGGACGCCTTCACGTCGGAGCCGAGGCGGCCCAGGATGCTGTCGTACTTGAGCAGGTGCGCCAGGGTCGCGTTGTCGGTCAGGTCGTTGACGGCGACGATCTCGACGTCGGCGCCCTGCGCCAGCAGCGCGCGGTAGAAGTTGCGGCCGATACGGCCGAAGCCGTTGATGCCCACACGAACGGTCACGGGTCTTCAGTCCTCGTCTTGGGTCGACAGACGACAGCCGGCCTCGTTGCCGGCTCTTCGGTCGCGGGGCACCGACGGTGCCCGCGTGGCGTCTCCGACCCTATCGGACGCGTGGAAGCGGTTGCGTGCCGCCGAGAGCTCAGTCGGTCTCGACGAGATCGGCCGGGATGCCCGCCTCGGTGTCCGGGATGCCGAGCTCCGCGGCGCGCTTGTCCGCCAGCGCCAGCAGGCGGCGGATGCGGCCCGCGATGGCGTCCTTGGTCATGGGCGGGTCGGCCAGGGCGCCGAGCTCCTCCAGGGAGGCCTGCTGGTGCTCCATGCGCAGCCGGCCGGCGTCCGCGAGGTGGTCGGGCACCTCGGCGCCGAGGATCTCCAGCGCGCGCGACACCCGGGCGCCCGCGGCCACCGCCGCCCGGGCCGAGCGGCGCAGGTTGGCGTCGTCGAAGTTCGCGAGCCGGTTGGCCGTGGCCCGCACCTCGCGCCGCATGCGGCGCTCCTCCCACGCCAGCACGGACTCGTGCGCCCCCAGCCTCGTGAGCAGCGCGGCGATGGCGTCGCCGTCGCGGATGACCACGCGGTCGACGCCGCGGACCTCGCGCGGCTTGGCCGCGATCCCCAGCCGGCGGGCCGCCCCGGAGAGCGCCAGCGCGGCCTCCGGGCCGGGGCAGGTGACCTCGAGCGAGGACGAGCGGCCCGGCTCGGTGAGCGAGCCGTGGGCCAGGAACGCGCCGCGCCAGGCCGCCTCCGAGTCGCACAGCGACCCGTTGACGATGGCCGTGGGGAGCCCGCGCGCGGGGCGGCCCGACGCGTCGACGAGCCCCGTCTGCCGGGCGAGCTGCTCGCCGTCGGAGTGCACGCGGACGAGGTAGCGGTTGCCCTTGCGCAGCCCTCCGGGGTGCACCACGGCCATCTCGCTGGAGTGGCCGAACACCTCGGCGATGTCCTTGCGCAGGCGTCGCGCGGCGAACGCGGTGTCGAGGTCGGCCTCGATGACGATCTTGCCGCCCACGATGTGCAGCCCCGATGCGAAGCGCAGGATCGCCGACACCTCGGCCTTGCGGCAGCAGGGCTTGGTGATCGTGAGGCGCGCCAACTCGTCCTTGACCGCTGCCGTCATCGCCATGCCGGGCATCCTGCCACCCGGGTCAAACACCCTGCTCCCTGAGTGGGGGCTGCCGGACGGTCGGGCCCCGGCGTGGGTCCATCCAGCGCTTCAGCGGCCGAGCACGCCGCCGAACGCCGAGGCCAGCAGGTCGACGTCGTGCGCGGGCGATCCGTCGCGGCTGGCCACCGACGCGAGCACGACACGGGCGCCGAGGCGGGCGGCCGCGTCCGCGAGGGCGTCGACGTCGCCGACGAGGCCCGGGTCGGCGATGACGGTGTCCACCCGCAGCGCGGGGACCTGCGCATGGAGCACCTCGAGATGACGGTGCGGCGAGAAGCCGTCGGTCTCCCCCGGCTGCGCCGCGAGGTTGAGCACCACGACCACGCGGCCCGTGGCCTGTGTGACGGCGCGGCCGATCCCCGGCACCTGCAACGGCGCGAGCACGCTGGTGAACCACGAGCCCGGACCGAGCACGACGGCGTCCGCCGCGGCGATCGCGTCCACCGCTGCGGGGCACGCCTCGGCGTCGGGCGGCTCGAGGTGCAGCGCCACCACCTCGCCGCGCGTGGTGGCCACCTCGACCTGCCCCACGACGCGCTCGACCGCCGCGGGGTCCTCCGGGTGCAGGCCGGCGACCTCCGCGACGACCTGCAACGGCCGCGTGGCCACGGGCAGCACGCGGCCGTGCGCGCCGAGCAGCGCGCCCACCCAGTCGAGCCCGGCGACGATGTCGCCGGTCTCCTCCCACAGGGCCGTGATGAGCAGGTTGCCGACCGAGTGCCCGGCCAGGTCGCCGGAGCCGGCGAACCGGTGCTGCACGACCCGGCTCCACGTGCGGCCCCAGGTGTCGTCGCCGCACAGGGCCGCCAGCGCCATCCGCAGGTCGCCCGGCGGCACGACGTCGAACTCGTCGCGCAGGCGGCCGCTGGAGCCGCCGTTGTCCGAGACCCCGACGACGGCGGTCACGTCGTCGGACACGCGTCGCAGCGCCCGCAGGGAGGCGGCCAGCCCGTGACCGCCGCCCAGCGCCACCACACGCGGGCCGGTGCGCACGGATCCCGGCGCGGCCAGGGTGCGCCGCCCGGGCGGGACGACGCTCACTCGCGGCCCAGGTCGCGGTGGACGACGAGCACCTCGACCCCGTCCTTGACCAGCCGCGCAGCGAGGTTCTCGGCCATGGCCACGCTGCGGTGCTTGCCCCCGGTGCAGCCGACGGCGACCGTGACGTAGCGCTTGCCCTCGCGCAGGTAGCCGTCCGAGACCAGGTCGAGCATGCCGGCCATCGCGTCGAGGAACTCGCGGGCGTGGGGCTGCCCGGTGACGTAGTCGCTCACGTCGGGGTCGAGCCCGGTGAGGTCGCGCAGCTCCGGCTCCCAGTAGGGGTTGGGCAGGAACCGGACGTCGTTGACGATGTCGGCGTCGATCGGGATGCCGTACTTGAAGCCGAACGACATCACCGTGGCCCGCAGCCGCACCTGGTCGTCGCCGCCGAAGGCCGCGTCGATCTTGCGTCGCAGGTCGTGCACGTTGAGGTCGGTCGTGTCGATGACGAGGTCCGCGCGGGCGCGCAGGTCGCCGAGCAGCTCGCGCTCGCGGGCCAGGCCCTGCAGGACGGTGGACGAGCCCTGGAGCGGGTGCGGGCGGCGGCTGGACTCGAAGCGCCGCACCAGCTCGTTGTCGCGGGCCTCGAGGAAGAGCACGCGCAGGTCGAGCCCCGCGTTCACCACCTGCTGGAGGCTCTCCGCGAGGTCGTCGAACACCCGCCCGCCCCGCACGTCGACGACGACCGCCACGCGCTGCGCGCCGACCTCGTGCACGACCTGGTCGACGGCGTCCATGAGCAGCGCCGGCGGGAGGTTGTCGATCACGAACCACCCGATGTCCTCGAGCGCCCGGGCCGCCGTGGAGCGGCCGGCGCCGGACATGCCGGTGACGAGCACGAGCTCGAACGAGGGGTCCGTGATCACGAGGTCCTCCCTGACGGCCGGGCGGCGCCCGGGCTCCTGGTGTGCCGGCACGAGCGTGTCACACCCGGACGCGTGCGCCCGGCAGCCCGGCCCCCGGTGTCAGTCGAGGATCTCGCCGGTGGCCGTGTTGACCGCGGGCGCCGGCGCCTCCGCGGCGAGCGCGTCGACGACGGCCTGCGCCACGGTGGGGCCGATGCCGGGGACCGTGGCGAGCTCGTCGGCGGTGGCCGCGCGCAGCCGCTTGAGCGAGCCGAACTGGCGCAGCAGCGCCTTCTTGCGGGCCTCGCCGAGGCCGGGCACGTCGTCGAGCAGGCTCTCGACCATGCGCTTGCCGCGCTTCTGGCGCTGGTAGGTGATGGCGAACCGGTGCGCCTCGTCGCGCACCCGCTGGAGCAGGTAGAGGCCCTCCGAGGCGCGCGGCAGGATGACCGGGTCCGGGTCGCCGGGCAGCCACACCTCCTCGAGCCGCTTGGCGAGGCCGACCACCGCGACGTCGGTGACCCCGAGCTCGGAGAGCGCCGCCTGCGCGGCCTCCACCTGCGGCTGGCCGCCGTCGACGACGAACAGCTGCGGCGGGTAGGCGAACTTGCGGGGGCGGCCCGTGACCGGGTCGATGCCGGGGTTCGGGTCGTCCGGGTCCGGCTGCTCCTCGAGGAGCCGGCGGAAGCGGCGGGTGACGACCTCGGCCACCGACCGGGTGTCGTCGCTGACGCCGTCGCCGGCGGCGCCGCGGATCGCGAAGCGCCGGTACTCCGACTTGCGCGCCAGGCCGTCCTCGAAGACGACGAGGCTCGCGACGACGTCGGTGCCCTGGAGATGGGAGACGTCGACGCACTCGATGCGCAGCGGCGCCTCGGACAGCCCCAGGGCCTCCTGGAGCTCCTCGAGCGCCTGGCTGCGGGTGGTGAGGTCGCCGGCGCGACGGGTCTTGTGCAGCACGAGCGCCTGGGCCGCGTTGCGAGTGACGGTCTCGAGCAGGTCGCGCTTGTCGCCGCGCTGCGGCACGCGCAGCTCCACGTGGCTGCCGCGCAGGCCGGACAGCCACGCGGTGCTGGTGGCGGCGTCGGGGGGCAGCACGGGTACCAGCACCTCGCGGGGCACGGAGTCCGGCACGACGTCGCCGTAGAGCTGCTGGAGCAGGTGGTCGACGAGGTCGGAGGTGGAGACCTCCTCGACCTTCTCCACGACGAACCCGCGCTGGCCGCGCACGCGTCCGCCGCGCACGTGGAAGACCTGGACGGCTGCCTCGAGCTCGTCCTCGGCGATGCCGACGACGTCGGCGTCGGTGCCGTCGCCGAGCACGATCGCGTTCTTCTCCAGCGCGCGCTCGAGCGCCCGGAGGTCGTCGCGCAGGCGGGCGGCCCGCTCGTAGTCGAGCTCGGCGGCGGCGGCCTTCATCTCACGCTCGATGCGCTTGGTGTAGGCGACGGTCTGCCCGGACAGGAACGCGCAGAAGTCCTCGACGATGCGCCGGTGCTCCTCGGCGTCCACCCGTCCCACGCACGGCGCCGAGCACTTGCCGATGTAGCCGAGCAGGCACGGGCGCCCGATCTGGCCGTGCCGCTTGAACACCCCGGCGCTGCAGGTGCGGGCCGGGAAGACCCGCAGCAGCAGGTCGACCGTCTCGCGGATCGCCCACGCGTGGGCGTAGGGACCGAAGTAGCGCACGCCCTTGCGCTTAGCGCCGCGCATCACCGTGATGCGGGGGAACTCCTCGTCGAGGGTGACCGCTAGGTAGGGGTAGCTCTTGTCGTCGCGGTAGCGCACGTTGTAGCGCGGGTCGTACTCCTTGATCCAGGAGTACTCCAGCTGCAGGGCCTCCACCTCGGTGCCCACGGTGACCCAGTCGACCGAGGCTGCCGTGGTCACCATGGCGGCCGTGCGGGGGTGCAGCGCGGCGACGTCCTGGAAGTACGACGCGAGCCTCGAGCGCAGGCTCTTGGCCTTGCCGACGTAGATCACCCGGCCCGTGCGGTCGCGGAACCGGTACACGCCCGGCGAGTCGGGGACCTCCCCCGGTGCCGGGCGGTACGTCGCGGGATCGGCCACTCTCTGCGCTCTCGTCGGTGGTGGGGGGGGCACCCGGCCCCCGGGGCTAGGGCAGCGTGATGGTGCCGCCGGAGACCGTGATGGTCTCGGCCGGCAGCGGGGCCGGGGCCGGGCCGCCCTGCACGGACCCGTCCGCGATGGAGTACGTGCTGCCGTGGCACGGGCAGACGATCACGCCGTTGGTCACGCCGGCCACGATGCAGCCCTGGTGGGTGCACACGGCGCTGAAGGCCTTGAACTCCCCGGCGCTCGGCTGCGTGACGACGATCTGACGGTCGGCCAGCACGGTGCCGCCGCCCACGGGGACGTCCGAGGTCGGGATGGTGGCGGCGCCGCCGGCGCTGCTCCCGCTCCCGGCGGACGTGTCGCTCGCAGCGGGGGTCCCCGCGGTGCCCGAGCTGCTCCCGCAGGCGGTCGTGACGGCCGCGGCTGCCGCCACCACACCACCGGCCACCAGCACGCGACGGCGGGTCGGCTCGGCGGCGGGGGCGGGCTGCACGGGCAGCAGCGCGGGGGCGGGGGTCGTGGCCGGGCGGTCGGTCATCGGGGCTCCTCGGGGCGGCAGTGGCGGACGGCGCGGCGGTGCGACAGGCTCACGCGGCGCCCTTGGCCTTGCGTCGCGTGGACGAACGGGCCCGGGGCCGGGGTTCCCGCACGCCGAGGACGTCGCGCAGGAACACGCCGGTGTGGCTCTCGGGGACGGCGGCGATCTCCTCGGGGGTGCCGGTCGCGACAACGGTGCCGCCCCCGGTGCCGCCCTCCGGGCCCATGTCGACGATCCAGTCGGCGGTCTTGATCACGTCGAGGTTGTGCTCGATGACCAGCACCGAGTTGCCCTTGTCGACCAGCGAGTGCAGCACGCCGAGCAGCTTGCGGATGTCCTCGAAGTGCAGGCCGGTGGTGGGCTCGTCGAGCACGTACACGGTGCGGCCGGTGGACCGCTTCTGCAGCTCGCTGGCCAGCTTCACCCGCTGCGCCTCGCCGCCGGACAGCGTGGTGGCCGGCTGGCCGAGCCGCACGTAGCCGAGGCCCACCTCGACCAGCGTGCGCAGGTGGCGCGCGATGGGCGGGACCGCCTCGAAGAATCCGAGGGCCTCCTCGATCGGCATGTCGAGGACCTCGGCGATGGTGCGGCCCTTGTAGTGCACCTCGAGCGTCTCGCGGTTGTAGCGGGCGCCGTGGCACACCTCGCACGGCACGTAGACGTCGGGCAGGAAGTTCATCTCGATCTTGATGGTGCCGTCGCCGGCGCAGGCCTCGCAGCGCCCGCCCTTGACGTTGAACGAGAAGCGGCCCTGCAGGTAGCCGCGCATCTTCGCCTCGGGCGTCTCGGCGAAGAGCTTGCGGATGTGGTCGAACACCCCGGTGTAGGTGGCGGGGTTGGACCGCGGGGTGCGCCCGATGGGGCTCTGGTCGACGTGGACGACCTTGTCGAGGTGGTCGAGGCCGCGCACCCGGCGGTGACGGCCGGGGACGGCCCGCGCGCCGTTGAGCTCGCGCGCGAGGGTCGTGTAGAGGATGTCGTTGACCAGGGTGGACTTGCCCGAGCCGCTCACCCCCGTGACCGCGACGAAGCAGCCGAGCGGGAACGCGACGTCGACGTCCTTGAGGTTGTGCTCGCGGGCGCCCTCCACGAGCAGCTCGCGGCCGGGGGTGGGCGGCCGGCGCACGGCCGGCACCTCGATCGAGCGCCGCCGGGCGAGGTAGGCGCCGGTGAGCGAGTCCGGGTGGTCGAGCAGGTCCTGCACGGTGCCCGAGACCACGACCTGCCCGCCGTGCTCCCCCGCACCCGGGCCGATGTCGACCACCCAGTCGGCCTGGCGGATCGTGTCCTCGTCGTGCTCGACGACGATGAGGGTGTTGCCGAGGTCGCGCAGGCGCACGAGGGTCTCGATCAGGCGGCGGTTGTCGCGCTGGTGCAGGCCGATGCTCGGCTCGTCGAGCACGTAGAGGACGCCGACGAGCCCGGAGCCGATCTGGGTGGCCAGGCGGATCCGCTGGGCCTCCCCGCCCGCCAGCGTGCCGGCCGCGCGGTCGAGGCTGAGGTAGTCGAGCCCGACGTCGACGAGGAAGCGCAGCCGCTCGTTGACCTCCTTGAGCACGCGCTCGGCGATCTGGCGCTCGCGCGGGGAGAGGTCGAGGTCGGCGAGGAACAGGGCGCACTCGCCGATGGGCAGGGACGCGACCTCGGCGATCGAGCGGCCGCCCAGGGTGACCGCGAGGCTGATGGGCTTGAGACGTGCCCCCTGGCACGACGGGCACGGGACCTCGCGCATGTAGCCCTCGAAGCGCTCCCGGCTGGTGTCGCTGTCGGCCTCGGAGTGGCGCCGCTCGACGTACGGGATCACGCCCTCGAACGCGGTCCGGTAGCTGCGCTCGCGGCCGTAGCGGTTCTTGTAGCGGACGTGCACCTGCGTGCTGTGGCCCTGGAGGATCGCCTTGCGCGCCTTGGCCGGCAGCGACTCCCAGGTGTCGTCGAGGGTGAAGCCCAGCTCGTCGCCCAGGGCGGCGAGCAGGCGCTCGAAGTACTCGCTGATGTGGCCGCTGGACCACGGCCCGATCGCGCCCTCGGCGAGGGTCATCGACGGGTCGCTGACGATGAGCTCCGGGTCGACCTCCATCCGCGTGCCCAGGCCGGTGCACTCCGGACAGGCGCCGAACGGCGAGTTGAACGAGAACGAGCGGGGCTCGAGCTCCTCGAACGACAGGCCGTCGTAGAGGCAGGCCAGGTGCTCGGAGAACATCCGCTCGCGCTCGGGGTCGTCGTCGGGCAGGTCGACGAACTCCAGCGTGACCAGGCCGCCGGACAGGCGCAGCGAGGTCTCGATGGAGTCGGTGAGCCGCCGCTTGGCGTCGGCCTTGACCGCGAGCCGGTCGACCACCACCTCGATGGTGTGCTTCTCCTGCTTCTTGAGCGTGGGCGGCTCGGCCAGCGAGTGGACGACGCCGTCGACCCGCGCCCGGGAGAAGCCCTGGGTCTGCAGCTGCCGGAACAGGTCGGCGTACTCCCCCTTGCGCTCGCGCACGACCGGGGCGAGCACCTGGAAGCGGGTGCCGGGCTCGAGCTCGAGGATGCGGTCGACGATCTGCTGGGGGGTCTGCCGGGCGATGTCGCGCCCGCAGACCGGGCAGTGCGGGCGGCCAGCCCGGGCGTAGAGCAGGCGGAGATAGTCGTAGACCTCGGTGATCGTGCCGACCGTGGAGCGCGGGTTGCGGTTGGTGGACTTCTGGTCGATCGAGACGGCCGGCGAGAGCCCCTCGATGAAGTCGACGTCGGGCTTGTCCATCTGCCCGAGGAACTGCCGGGCGTAGGCCGAGAGGCTCTCGACGTAGCGGCGCTGGCCCTCGGCGAAGATCGTGTCGAACGCCAGCGAGGACTTGCCCGAGCCGGAGAGCCCGGTGAACACGACCATGGCGTCGCGCGGGAGGTCGAGCGAGACGTCCTTGAGGTTGTGCTCGCGGGCACCGCGGACGACGAGGCGATCGGCCACACCAGGTCCTGTTCTCGAGTCGAGGCGTCCCGGCCGGGGGCGCACGGGACCCGGCCGCGCCTGCCAGGGGCAGCACGGCCGCGGTCCAGGCTAACCAGGAGGTCCGACAGCCACATTCCCACGTCCGCCGAGGGCGTGGGAGCGGAGCGGTACGGTTCGGCCGTGACCGACCCCCGCCACCCGGAGCCGGGCCCGCCGGCGCCCGCGACCGAGGCCGACCTCGCGGACCTCGCCGACCTGGCCGCGGCCACGGCCCGGCTGCTCGCCTCGGCGGACTCCCTCGACGACGACGCCGTGCGCGCGCCCTCGCTGCTGCCCGGATGGACCCGGGGGCACGTGCTCAGCCACCTGGCGCGCAACGCCGACGGCATGGCCCGGACGGCCCGCGGCGTGCTGGCCGGCGTCCCGGCGCCGATGTACGACTCCGCCGAGGCCCGGGAGGCCGCGATCGAGCAGGGGGCGGGGCGACCGGCCGCCGAGATCGCCGACGACGTGCGCCGCTCGGCCGAGGGGCTGGCCCCCGTCCTGGCCGAGCTGGCGGGCGCGGGCGAGGAGGTGCTCGGCTCGCTCGTGCTGTTCGGTCCGCCCCAGCTCGGCCGGGTGCCCGACCAGCCCGCGCGCAGCCTGCTCTTCGGCCGGCTGCGGGAGGTCGAGGTGCACCACGTGGACCTCGGGCTGCCGTCCTACCGCCCCCCGGACTGGCCGGCCGCGTTCGTGGAGCGCACGCTGCTGTGGGTGCACGCCCGCACCGGCCCCATCGACGTCGTGGGCGAGCCCGCCGAGGTGCTGGCGTGGCGGATCGGCCGCGGGGCCGGGCCCAGCGTGCGACGGCTCGACGGCTCCGAGCCCGGCGACCCGCCCGCGGGCTGGTAGCCGGGACGGCGGGCCACACCCGCCGCGGCAGGAGAGGATGACCCCGTGACCTACACCGGCAACGTCTCCGTCGGCGGCGACGCGGACGTCCGCGAGCTGCCCGCCCTGGTGATCTCCAAGCTCGCGGTGGGCCCGCACGACAACAACGCCTACCTCCTGCGCTGCACGGCCACCGACGAGCAGGTGCTCGTCGACGCCGCGGCCGAGCCGGAGCGCCTCCTCGAGCTGGTCGGCGACGGCGGCCTGGCCGCCGTGGTCACCACGCACGCGCACCGTGACCACTGGGGCGCGCTGGCGGAGGTCGTGGCGGCCACGGGCGCCCGCACGCTCGCGCACGCCGACGACGCCGGCGACATCGGCGTCGCCATCGACGAGACCGTGCCGGACGGCGGCACCGTGCACGTGGGCCACGTCGCGCTCACGGCGATCCACCTCGTGGGGCACACCCCGGGCTCGATCGCCCTGCTGTACGACGACCCCACGGGCGCTCCGCACCTGTTCACCGGCGACTGCCTGTTCCCGGGCGGGGTCGGCAACACCTGGAAGGACCCGGAGCGGTTCGACTCGCTCTACTCCGGGGTCGTGGGGCGCATCTTCGACCGCCTCCCCGACGAGACCTGGGTCTACCCGGGCCACGGCCGCGACACGACGCTCGGGGCCGAGCGCCCGCACCTGGCCGAGTGGCGCGAGCGCGGCTGGTGAGCCGCCCCGGGCCGGCCCGCCGGGCCCGCGCCCGCGCGGCCACCCCCGCGGCGGCCCTGGCCCTCGGCGCCCTCCTCGCGGGGTGCACCGGCGGCGGCCCGGCGGCTGCGCCCACCGGCTCCTCCCCTGCGCCCGGGCCGGCGTCGTCGTCGGCACCCGCCGTGGTGGACGACGGCGTGCCCTCGGCCGGCGCCGACGGCGCCGGGGACCCGTACTTCCCCCTCGACGGCAACGGCGGCTACGACGCCCTGCACTACGACCTGCGCGTGTCGGTGGGCGCCGACCTGCGCACGATCACCGGCGACGCCACGCTGACGGCGCGCACCACCCAGGCGCTCTCCGCCTACGACCTCGACCTGCACGGGCTCACGGTGTCCTCGGTGACGGTGGACGGGCGCGCGGCCCGGTGGGAGCGCGACGGGCAGGAACTGGTGATCACCCCCGCTGCCCCGCTGCGCGCCGGGACGACGTTCCGCACGCGGGTGCGCTACGCCGGCTCCCCCACGCTGCTGCCGGGCGACGACGGCGTGCAGAACGGCTGGTACGTCGGGCAGGGCGGCGCCGCGGTGCTCGGCGAGCCGCAGGGCGCCTCCGTGTGGTTCCCGGTGAGCGAGCACCCCTCGGACAAGGCGACGTACACCGTCACGGTGTCGGTGCCGCAGGGGCGCACGGCGGTCTCGAACGGGCTCCCCGTCGGGCCCCCCGTGACGGCCGGGGGTCGCACCACGTGGCGGTGGCGCACCCAGCACCCCATGGCCTCCTACCTGGTGCTCCTCGCGGTCGGCGACCTCACCCTGCACCGGTGGACCACGGACTCCGGCCTGCCCGTCGTCGACGCCGTGGGGCCGGGGGTGCCGGCCTCGGCGAACGCCGCCCTGGCGCGCCAGGGCGAGGTGATCGACGTCCTCTCCGCGACCTTCGGCCCCTACCCGTTCGAGGCCGCCGGCGCGGTCGTCGTGCCCGAGGTGCCGCAGGTGGCGCTCGAGACCCAGACCCGCCCGGTGTACGGCGCGCCCATCATGTCCGGCGACCACCCGGTGTACGTGCTGGCCCACGAGCTGGCCCACCAGTGGTTCGGCGACAGCGTGTCGCTCTCGTCGTGGCGCGACGTGTGGCTCAACGAGGGCTTCGCGACCTACGCCGAGTACCTCTGGGGGCAGCACGTGGACGGCCTGGACCCGGCCACGATGATCACGCGCGAGCTGAGCAGCGCCCCGGCCGACGACCCGTTCTGGACCACCGACATCTCCGACCCGGGCCCGCAGCACCTGTTCGACGCAGCGGTCTACTACCGCGGCGCCTGCGTGCTGGAGGCGCTGCGCGAGGTGGTGGGCGACGACGCCTTCCGCACCACGCTGCGGCGCTGGGCGGCCGAGCACCGCGACGGCAACGGGACGACCGCCGCGTTCGTGGCCCTCGCGCAGCAGGTGAGCGGGCGCGACCTCACGGCCGTGTTCGACACCTGGCTGTACTCCACCCACAAGCCGGACGGCTGGGACCCGGCAGCGGTCGCCGCAGCGGCCCCGGTCGGGTCGGCTCCCACCGCCTGACGCCGGCCCTCGGCCGGCACCGGGCCGGCGGGCTCACGGCCCCCAGGTGCCCTCGCGGCGGAACGCCGGAGGCTCGCCGGAGATCCCGTGCTGCTGGCTCCCCGGCCGCACCCCCCGCACGCCGCGGTTGCCGTGCCGCCGCGACCAGAGCAGGAGCGCCACCACCACGACCACCACCGCGACCAGCCCGAGCAGCAGCTCCACCGCGCCCACGTCCTCCCGTCGGCGGGCGGTCGGCTCGGCGCCGGGCCCGACGGCTCGCGCCGCGCTCCCAGGCTAGGCGAGCGTGCAGGATCACGGCGATGGCGAGGAGGGACACGTTCGTCCTGCCGGCGGCGCTAGCCCGCGGCCCCGCTCGCTCGCCTGCGGGACACCACGAGGCTCGTGGCCGCCGTGACGGCGAGCGCGGTGACGATGAACGCGAGGCTGACGCCGATCGAGGGCACCCAGACGTCGTAGGGCTCGCCGCCGTTGAGGAAGGGCACCGTGTTGGTGTGCATCGCCTCGAGCACCAGCTTGACGCCGATGAAGCCGAGCACCACCGCCAGCCCGATCGACAGGAACACGATCCGGTTGAGCAGGTCGCCGAGCAGGAAGTAGAGCTGGCGCAGGCCCAGCAGGGCGAAGACGTTCGTGGCGAAGACGATGTAGGGCTCGGAGGTGAGCCCGTAGATCGCCGGGATGGAGTCGAGCGCGAACAGCACGTCGGTGGTGCCGAGCGCGATGAGCACCACGAGCATCGGGGTCCACACGCGTCGTCCGTCGACCACGGTGCGGATCGCGGTGCCGTGGAACTCGTGGGTGGCGTTGGGCAGGCGCTCCAGCCGGCGCACGAGCGCGTTCTCGTGGTACTCGTCGTCGCCGGTCTCGCCCTCGCGCACCAGCCGCACGGCGGTGACCACGAGGAAGAGCCCGAAGAGGTAGAACACCCAGCTGTAGCGGGCGATCACGGCCGCGCCGAGGGCGATGAACACGGCCCGCAGCGCCAGCGCGATGAGGATCCCCCACATCAGCGCCGCCTGCTGGAGCACCCGCGGCACGGCGAAGCGCGCCATGATCAGCAGGAACACGAACAGGTTGTCGACCGAGAGGCTGTACTCGGTGATCCAGCCCGCGTAGAACTCGGTCGCGCGCTCGTGGCCGGCCCAGGCGCCCAGCACGAGGCCGAACACCACCGCGAGCCCCACGTAGAGGGACAGCCAGCGCAGGCACTCCGCCGTGCTCGGGATGTGCGGGCGCCGCCCCACGATGGCGAGGTCCACCACGAACAGCACCAGGAAGAACCCGAGCGTGGCCGCCCAGATCGTGCCGGGGATGTCCACTGGCGTCCTTCGGGCGGCGGCGGGCGGGGTGGCCATCCTCGCACGGGGGCGAGCGGCCGGGTGCGGGCACGACCGCTCACCCGGACCGGCTCAGGCGTGGCCTGCGGCCTGCATCGACCGCAGCTCCTTCTTCAGGTCGGAGACCTCGTCGCGCAGCCGGGCCGCCACCTCGAACTGGAGCTCGGCCGCGGCGGCGTGCATCTGGTCGGTCAGCTGGCCGATCAGCTCGGCGAGCTCGCGCGCGGGCAGCCCCTTCACCTCGAGGCCGGCGGCGGCCCCCGAGGAGGACATGCCGGGCACCGGCGCCTTGCCCCTGCTCTGGGTGCGCCCGGATCCGCCGAGCAGCTCCTCGGTGTCGGCGTCCTCGCGCGTGATGAGGTCGGTGATGTCGGCGATCCGGCGGCGCAGCGGCTGCGGGTCGACGCCCATCGACTCGTTGTAGGCCACCTGCTTGGCCCGGCGGCGGTTGGTCTCCTCGATCGCCTTGGCCATCGACGGCGTGACGGTGTCGGCGTACATGTGCACCTGGCCGCTGACGTTGCGGGCCGCGCGCCCGATGGTCTGGATCAGCGACGTGCCCGAGCGCAGGAACCCCTCCTTGTCGGCGTCGAGGATCGCGACGAGGGACACCTCCGGGAGGTCGAGACCCTCGCGCAGCAGGTTGATCCCGACGAGGACGTCGAACAGGCCGAGGCGCAGCTCGCGCAGGAGCTCGATGCGGCGCAGGGTGTCGACCTCGGAGTGCAGGTAGCGCACCCGGATGCCCTGCTCGAGCAGGTAGTCGGTGAGGTCCTCGGCCATCTTCTTCGTGAGCGTGGTGACCAGCACGCGCTCGTCGCGCTCGGTGCGCGCCCGGATCTCGCCCATGAGGTCGTCGATCTGGCCCTTGGTGGGCTTGACCACCACCTCAGGGTCGACCAGACCGGTGGGCCGGATGACCTGCTCGACGACGTCGCCCTCGACCCGCGACAGCTCGTAGGGCCCGGGAGTGGCCGAGAGGTAGACGGTCTGGCCGATGCGCTCGACGAACTCCTCCCACCTCAGCGGCCGGTTGTCCATCGCGCTGGGCAGGCGGAACCCGTGCTCGACGAGGTTGCGCTTGCGGCTCATGTCGCCCTCGAACATGCCGCCGATCTGCGGCACCGTCACGTGGGACTCGTCGATGACGAGGAGGAAGTCCTCGGGGAAGTAGTCGAGCAGCGTGTTGGGCGCGGTGCCGGCCGAGCGGCCGTCGATGTGGCGGGAGTAGTTCTCGATGCCGGAGCAGAAGCCGACCTGCCGCATCATCTCGAGGTCGTAGGTGGTGCGCATGCGCAGCCGCTGCGCCTCGAGCAGCTTGCCCTGACGCTCGAGCTCGGCGAGGCGCTCCTCGAGCTCGACCTCGATGCCGGCGATCGCCCGCTCCATGCGCTCGGGACCCGCGACGTAGTGCGTGGCCGGGAAGATGTAGAGCTCGTCGTCCTCGGTGAGCACCTCGCCGGTCAGCGGGTGCAGGGTCATGAGCCGCTCGACCTCGTCGCCGAACATCTCGATCCGGACCGGGTGCTCCTCGTAGACCGGGAACACCTCGATGGTGTCGCCACGCACCCGGAAGGTGCCGCGGGTGAAGGCGAGGTCGTTGCGGGTGTACTGGATCGACACCAGCCGGCGGAGGAGGTCGTCGCGGTCGTACTCCTCGCCGACCTTGAGCCGGGCCATGCGGTCGACGTACTCCTGCGGCGTGCCCAGGCCGTAGATGCACGACACCGAGGCCACCACGACGACGTCGCGCCGGGTGAGCAGCGAGTTGGTCGCCGAGTGCCGCAGCCGCTCGACCTCCTCGTTGACCGAGGAGTCCTTCTCGATGTAGGTGTCCGTCTGCGGGATGTAGGCCTCGGGCTGGTAGTAGTCGTAGTAGCTGACGAAGTACTCGACCGCGTTGTTCGGCAGCAGCTCGCGGAACTCGTTCGCCAGCTGGGCGGCGAGGGTCTTGTTGGGGGCCATCACCAGCGTGGGCCGCTGGAGCTTCTCGATGAGCCAGGCCGTGGTGGCCGACTTGCCGGTGCCCGTGGCACCGAGCAGGACGACGTCGCGCGCGCCGCCCTGGATGCGACGGGCCAGCTCTTCGATGGCGGCCGGCTGGTCGCCCGAGGGCCGGTAGTCGCTGACGACCTCGAAGGGCGCCACGGTGCGCTGGAGGTCGGTGACGGGGCGGGCCATGCCGCCACGGTACGACGGCCCCCCGACAACGGCCCAGGTGGACGTCGCGCCCTGAGCGAACGCGGCACGGGTGGCCCGCGCGCGCCGCCCCGGCCCGGCCGGGTCAGGTCAGGTCGCCGACGGGGCGAGCGCGGCCCAGAGGACGTCGACCCGCGCGTCGAGGTCGGCGAGGTCGCCGTCGTTCACCACCACGTGGTCGGCGATGCGTCGGCGCTCCTCGTCGGTGGCCTGGGCAGCGATCCTGGCCCGGGCGTCGGCCTCGGACAGCCCGCGCGTTACGAGCCGCTCCACCCGGGCGGCCAGCGGGGCCTCCACGACCACCACAGCGTCCAACCCCTCGACGCGGCCCAGCGCTCCCCCGGCGGACTCGGCCAGCAGCGGGACGTCGTAGACCACCACCGCGTCCGGGGGCGCCGCGGCGATGAGCTCGGCCGAGCGGGCGCCGACGAGCGGGTGCACGATCGCCTCGAGCGCGCGGCGGCGCTCGTCGTCGGCGAAGACCAGGGCCGCCATGGCCGCGCGGTCCAGGCGGCCGTCGGCGGTGAGCACCGAGGGCCCGAACTCCGCGGCGACCGCCGCCAGGCCCGGGGTTCCGGGCTCGACCACCTCGCGGGCGATCGCGTCGGCGTCGACCACGACCGCGCCGTGGCGGGCGAGCCGTGCCGAGACCGCGCTCTTGCCCGAGCCGATGCCCCCGGTGACCGCGACGCGCACGGGGCGAACCTAACCGGGGGCCGCCCCGGACGCGCAGGAGCCCCCGACCACGAGGTCGGGGGCTCCTGCGGTGGTGCGGTGACCCGGGGTCAGGCGCCGGTGAGCTTGTCGCGCAGCGCCTGCAGGGCCTCGTCGGTGGCGAGGGTGCCCGAGGCCTCCGGGGCGGGCGAGGCGTAGGACTGCCCACCCGTCTCGGCGTTCTCGGTGACGCCGGCCTCGGCGTCGGCCTTGCGCTGCTCGGCCACCTGCTTCTTGTGGGCCTCCCAGCGGGAGTGGGCCTCGGCGTACTGCCGCTCCCACTCGGCCTGGGCCGCCTCGTGGCCGGGCAGCCACTCGCCGGTCTCCGGGTCGAAGCCCTCCGGGTAGACGTAGTTGCCCTGCTCGTCGTAGGTGGCGGTCATGCCGTAGAGAGCCGGGTCGAAGTGCTCGTCGTCGGCCCCGGAGATGCCCTCGGAGGCCTGCTTGAGCGACAGCGAGATGCGACGTCGGTCGAGGTCGATGTCGATGACCTTGACGAAGATGTCGCTGCCCACCGCGACGACCTGCTCCGGCAGCTCCACGTGGCGCTCGGCCAGCTCGGAGATGTGGACCAGGCCCTCGATACCCTCGTCGACCCGCACGAACGCGCCGAACGGCACCAGCTTGGTGACCTTGCCGGGGACGACCTGGCCGATCTGGTGCGTGCGGGCGAACTGCTGCCACGGGTCTTCCTGCGTGGCCTTGAGCGACAGGGACACGCGCTCGCGGTCCATGTCGACGTCGAGGACCTCGACCGTGACGGGCATGCCCACCTCGACGACCTCGGACGGGTGGTCGATGTGCTTCCACGACAGCTCGGAGACGTGCACGAGGCCGTCCACGCCGCCGAGGTCGACGAACGCGCCGAAGTTGACGATGGACGAGACGACGCCGGAGCGGATCTGGCCCTTCTGCAGCTGCGTGAGGAAGTTCTGCCGGACCTCGCTCTGCGTCTGCTCGAGCCACGCGCGGCGGGAGAGCACGACGTTGTTGCGGTTCTTGTCCAGCTCGATGATCTTCGCCTCGAGCTCCTTGCCGACGTACGGCTGGAGGTCGCGCACGCGGCGCATCTCCACGAGGGAGGCAGGGAGGAAGCCGCGCAGGCCGATGTCGAGGATGAGGCCGCCCTTGACGACCTCGATGACGGTGCCGGTGACGACGCCGTCCTCCTCCTTGACCTTCTCGATCGTGCCCCAGGCGCGCTCGTACTGCGCGCGCTTCTTGGACAGGATCAGACGGCCTTCCTTGTCCTCCTTCTGGAGGACCAGGGCCTCGACGACGTCGCCGAGCGCCACGACCTCGTGCGGGTCCACGTCGTGCTTGATGGACAGCTCGCGCGAGGGGATGACGCCCTCGGTCTTGTAGCCGATGTCGAGCAGGACCTCGTCGCGGTCGACCTTGACGATGGTGCCCTCGACGATGTCGCCGTCGTTGAAGTACTTGATGGTCTCGTCAACTGCAGCCGCGAAGGCCTCGGCGTCGCCGATGTCGTTGACTGCGATCTGCGCGACCGCGGGGTTGTCGATGGTGGACGTCATGGAGTGAAGAGCTCCGGTGGATGGGTGTCGTGACGGGTGCGACGGCGGGCCCTCATCATGCGGCGCGGTCCGGGCAGGGGCCTGTGCGGCTCTCGCGGTGGGTCACGACGAACGACATGCGCGTGCCTGCTCGGTCCGAGGCGCGCGCAGGCCCGCGACGCACCCGCAAGGATACGGACGTGGCTGATCAGGGGTCAAACCGCCCTCACCGCTCTGACGTGGGAGAACGCGACTCCGTCCGGGCCTCCCGGAGGTGGTGGGACGCCGAGGCGCCGGCCTACGCCGCCGAGCACGGCGCCTTCCTGGGCGACGACCGGCACGGCGGCGACCTCGTCTGGGGCCCGGAGGGCTGGACCGAGGCCGAGCTGGGCCTGCTCGGGCCGGTCGAGGGCCGCCGGGTGCTCGAGGTCGGTGCCGGAGGCGCGCAGGGCTCGCGCTGGCTGGCCGCGCAGGGCGCGCGCCCGGTGGCGCTCGACGTCAGCCACGCCATGCTGGCCCATGCCCGGGGCCGCCGGCCGACGGTGCCGCTGGTGCAGGCCGACGCCGCCGCCCTGCCGCTCGCTTCCCGGTCCTTCGACCTGGCCTGCTCGGCGTACGGCGCGCTCCCCTTCGTGGCCGACCTGTCCGCGGTCCTCGCCGAGGTCGCCCGGGTGCTGCGCCCCGGCGGCCGGTGGG
Organism: Frankiales bacterium; assembly: GCA_016125335.1. Taxonomy (NCBI): domain Bacteria; kingdom Bacillati; phylum Actinomycetota; class Actinomycetes; order Frankiales; species Frankiales bacterium. Next base: position 88,141 of record WGLY01000011.1, on the reverse strand, counting down.
TGTTCTCCGTGACCCATCCCGTGCGGTGGGCGTTCCCGGACGCCCCCGGGCCCGAGGGCCTCGTCGCGGACCGCCCGTACTTCGACCGCACCCCCTACGTGGAGCGCGACGAGGACGGCACCGCCACCTACGTGGAGCACCACCGCACCCTCGGCGACACCGTGCGCGCCCTCGTGTCGTGCGGGTTCACCGTGCTCGACCTCGTGGAACCGGAGTGGCCGGCCCGCAACCGCGAGACCTGGGGCGGCTGGTCGCCCCTGCGCGGCGCCGTCATCCCCGGCACCGCCATCTGGGTCGCGGAGCGTTCCCGCTGAGCGGTGGCTGGCGCGGCGGCCGGATGCCTCAGGACCCCGGGCCTGGGTCCTAGGTCGGAGCTCACCCGTTCGGCCCCGCAGGGCATCAGCCGGCCGCCGCGCCGGTCGATGTCCTCCGTGTGCGCAGGTCTGTCGGCTCCCTGCTCGCCACCGGGCTCGTGGTGGGGGTGGTGCTGACGGGCACCCTGACAGCGCCAGGCCGGGCCGACGGCAGGGGCGCCCCCGTGGCCCCGGCGCCGGTGCACCCGTCTGAGACGGCCCGTGCCGTCCCGACCGGCCCGGCGGAGGCAGCCGCCTGCGGTTCCCGTCCCGCGTCCGCGGCGGGCTGGGACCGCGTGCTGGGCTCTCTGGGACCGGCGTGGTCGGGCGGTGATGGCGCGGCGAGCACGCTGCTGCCCGACGGGCGGGTGCTCTGGCTCTTCGGCGACACCTGGAGCGGCGGCCTCTCCATCGCCGGGCAGAGGCTCGCCGGGTCGCGACTCGTGCGCAACAGCGTCGTGGTCACCCAGGGTCGCTGCGCCGAGGCGCTCCCCACGGATCGCGACGCCCTGCCCGGGGCCCACGGGACCTGGCTCTGGCCCATGCACGCCGTCGTCGCGGCCTCAGGTGGTCCGGGGTCTCCTGCCACCGTCGTGGTTCTGGCCCAGCGCGTGCGGAGCACCGGGCGCGGCCCCTTCGCGTTCTCGCGCGTCGGGACGGCGATGATCCGTCTCACGGTTCCGTGGGGCGGGATGCCGCTCGTCGGCACGGTGCGCGACCTGCCCGCCAGCGACGTCCTGTGGGGCGCCGGGATCCTTCAGCAGGGGTCCACCACCTACGTGTATGGCACGCGCGCGGTCGACCCCTCCGAGGCGCTGGGCCGCGAGCTGCTCGTCGCCCGCGTCCCCACCGCGCACGTGGACGACCTCGGCAGCTGGCGATACCGGACCCAGCGGGGCTGGTCGCTCGACCCGCTCGACGCCGCGGTGGTTCGTCCCGCACGGGAGGGGGTCTCGACGGTGCTGGGCGCCGTGACGTCCGGCACCGGTGTGGTCCTGGTGACCAAGCCGCAGGAGTTCCTCGACGATCGGGTCGTGGCGCTCCGGTCCGAGCACGCCTGGGGGCCGTTCTCCGCCACGACGCTGTTCCGCTCGCCCTCCGGCGAGAGAGTCCCGCACTACTCCCCGGACGTCGTCGCCGGATCCACGCCCGGTGGACCTGCAGTGGTCGTGGTCAGCCGGACGACGACGAGCCCTGAGCTGGCCCGGCGCCGTCCCGAGCTCACGCTCCCGGTCTTCCGCGACATCGCCACCGGCCTCTGATCGCTCGGTAGCGTCAGCCGTCGAGGCCGTCCGGCCGGCGCACCAGGAGCAGTCCCACCACGAGCACCACGACGCCGAGCACCAGGCTCAGGACCGGCAGGATGTTCGCCACGAAATTGAGCTTGCTGGAGTTCGCGCTCGCCTGCGCCACCGAGTCCGCGACCTCCTGGTCGGTGAACCCGATCTTGCCGTCGATCAGCACGGTGCCGTCGCTGCCGTCCGCGTTCTTCAGCCACTGCTTCACCTGCTGGTAGCCGTTGACGATCTGCCCCGTGACGGGCTCCACCCAGATCACCTGGTCGTTCTGGTACCAGAGCGGCTGGCCGGCCTGCTCCCCCACCTGCACGGGCGCGATCTTCTGCTCGTACTTGTAGGTGGCGAGCCCGTTGACCGTGTCCTCGCCGACGAAGTCCGCCGGCGCGCCCTTCATGAGAGTGCTGTCGAAGACGCTGTAGGTGCGCTTCTCGGAGAAGAACGGCATCTTCAGCGGCATGATCGTGTCACTGCCGATCATGGCGTCCGTGATGGGTGTGCCCCCCACGTTGGCCCCGGCGGTCGCCACCATCACGCTCGTCGTCCGGTCGAAGGCGTAGCGCTCGACGTCGGTCGGGAGGAACGGCGTCCCGCTCGGGTTGGACGCCAGGCTGACCGTCGAGAGGCTGTCGTAGACCCCGACGTTGCCCCCCGCCTGCTCGGAGGCGACGACGTCGGCCTTCGTACGCCGGGTCGAGAGCAGCGCTACGTCGTGGCTCTCCGTGCCCCCGGCCGCGAGATCGATCACCGTGGCGACGGTGCCGGCGGAGTCGGACGTGTTCTTGGGGTCGAGGTCCAGCGGGGCCACAGCCACGCGCGGCACCACGTACCAGCGCACCATCGGGGCGAGCACGAGAAAGGCCACTCCCAGCCCGATGAGGGCCAGCCCGAGACCACGTCGCATGAGTCTTTCCTCCCGCGCGGGCGTCCTCCCGGCCGGGTGAACGTCGGGCGAAAGGTAGCGGAAGTCCGTACTGGCGGGTAACTCTTCGACACGATCCCGTAACCTCATGCCGCCCGCTGCACCGTGGGCAGTCGCGTGCTGCGGCTCCAGAACACGCACGCGAGACCACCTGCGCGGGTGCGAGGAGGCCTGGTGAGCGCCACGCCGGACGCCGGGACCCGAGCCCCCGGGCGCCCCGGGGCGACGGGAGCGTCCGACCCAGGAACCGCCCCCGGGTCCTCCGGCGCGGAGCTGGCGCCGGTCTCGCAGGACGTCCCCGCCGAGCGGGCCCAGCACGGGCGGGAGGTCTCCGCCGGCACCCACTTCGGGGCACTGGACGGCTACCGGGCCATCGCCGCCCTCATGGTGGTCGTGACGCACCTCGCGACGGCGACGGACACCGTCGACGGTCCCCTCGGCCGGGTGATGGGCCGGTTCGACTTCGGCGTCCCGTTGTTCTTCCTGATGTCGGGATTCCTGCTGTACCGGCCGTGGGCCAGAGCGGCGATCGAGGGCCGTACCCGCCCGCAGCTGGGCAGGTATGCGCTCCGGCGCGCGGCACGCATCCTGCCGCTGTACTGGGTCGTGGTCGTCACCACGCTGCTCGTCCTCCCCGAGGTCCGGCCCGTCTCGGCCGAGACCTGGTGGCGCCATCTGCTCGCCGTGCAGATCTACGCACCGCCGGGCGCGGTGGAGGGGCTGGCCCAGACGTGGAGCCTCTGCACCGAGATCGCGTTCTACGTCGCACTGCCTCTGATCGGTGCGCTCGCGCTGGGTCGACGTCGCTCGTCCCCGGACGCGGCCTACCGGCGTCAGCTCGTCGTGCTGGGCGCGCTCGCGCTCGTTGCGCTCGTCTGGAACCTGCTGGCGACCCTGACCTCCGCGCTCTCGCCCCTGGCCGGGCTCTGGCTGCCCGGATTCCTCGACTGGTTCGCCGCCGGGATGCTGCTGGCGGTCCTGGAGGTACGTGGCAGGCTCCCCTGCCCCCCGCGGCTGGTCCGGGTCGGTGAGGGACTCGGCCGCGACCACGTGACCTCTCTCGTCATCGGTGTGGCGGCGTTCCTCGTCGTCTCGACACCGCTCGGCGGCACCTACCTCTTCACGCCCAACACGGCCTGGCAGTCGCTGTCCAAGCACCTGCTCTACATGGTGGCGGCGTTCTTCCTGCTGCTCCCCGGCGTGCTGGGCCGGCCCAGCAGATGGACCCAGACGCTGTCGTCGCGCGTGCCCAGGCTGACCGGCCTGATCTCCTACGGGATCTTCCTGTGGCACCTGCTCTTCCTCAGGCTGCTGCTCGCGTGGCTCGACATCCCCGTGTTCACGGGGCACATGCTCCTGCTCGCCGTCCTCCTGCTGCCGGCCACCCTCGTGGTGGCCGCGGTCACCTATCGGTGGGTGGAGCGTCCTGCGCAGAGATGGGCGCACCGCGTCTGAGCCCCGACGCCGCGCGCCCGGTGCGCACCGGCGACCAGAGCGCGCCGACGACGACGCCGCCCCCCGTGGCGACCAGGACCGCGACGGCCACGGCGACCGGTTCGGTCCACGTGGTCGACACGGGCCAGGGCGTCACCAGGGCGGCACCCGTCGCCAGGAGGACGCCGCTGATGGCCAGCAGGACGCGACGCCGCTCGCGTCCCCGCACCGCCACGAACGCGAGCAGCGCTCCGACCACGCCGGCCGGCCCGGTCGTGGCGGCGGTGAGGACGAGCAGCCCGAGCAGCCTGGCCCTCGGTCCCGGCCGACGGGACCGCACGTGCTGGGGCACGGTCGCCACTCGGCGCGGGGGCAGCAGGAGCAGCGGCAGCAGCAGGAGCACGCACGCCGCCCCGGCGAGCAGCGCAGTCCGGAAGAGCGCGTCGGGCCCGTAGGTCATCGTGACGGTGCCGGACGCTCCCGCGGGGACGATCCAGGCCTGACGCCAGCCGTCCACGCGCACGGGCATCAACGTGGTCCCGTCGAGCGTCGCGACCCATCCGGCGTTGGCGTTCTCGCCGAGCTCGAGCGTGCGGACCCGGTTCGCCGCGGTCACCTCGACCTGCCGCGAGGTCGCCGTCCAGTCCCGCACCGTGGCCGCGTCCGGCGACGTCTGCGGGCCGGACGAGCCCCAGACGAGGGAGACGGGCCGGAACTCCGCGCTGGGGGCGACGCGGATCCGATGGTTCCCAGGGCCGAGCACCGCACCCTGGTCACCGCACTCGCTCGCCACTGCCGGTGCGCCGTCCACGGCGGCGCCCGCTGTGGTGGTCACCTCGGTGAGCACACGACGTCCGTCGACCTGCACGACCGGGCCGAAGCCGCACGGCATCGTGATCCTGGCACCGGGCTCCACGCCCTTGCGCTGGTCGTCCGCCTCACCGAGCACCAGGTCGCTGATCCCCACCGGCAGCACCGTGCTCAGCCGCAGCGCGGAGTCGTAGGACAGGCGCGGCACGGACGAGCGCACCGTGAGCACGACCGACGACGTCTCCGTCGCGGGGAAGCGCAGGTAGCCCCGCGGGTCCGGCAGCGTGGAGTAGGTCCGACCCCCCACCGTGACATCCACCGCGAGCGGCGTGGAGGCCGCAGTCGAGAGCGACTCGAGCACCCGCACCCAGGACAGCCGCACCGGCGTGGCGAGCTGGACGGAGAGCCGCGGAGCCCGGTCCAGGGGGCTGGCGACCCACGCCGTCGACGGGTCGCGGTCGATGGCCGCCTGCGCGCGGTACGCCGGATCGGCCACCCACGTGCTCGAGGCCGACGCGACGGCACCTCCCGGTGGGACCAGCAGCCGATCGAGCGCCGGCCCGGGCACCGGCTGGACCTCGAGGTGGAGGGAGCCGCTCACGGACGCGCCGACGGAGACGGTCCGGTCGATCCCGGCGTCCTCCTCGCCGGACCGTGCCAACGAGGGCAGGCAGGTCGTGGGCCGGTGGGCCACGCACGGGGACCGGTTCCCGTGGCGGGCCCGCAGCACCAGGGCCGAGGGGAGGTACCCGGAGGCAGAACCGGTGACCAGCGTTCGTGATGCGTCCAGCCCGGTGCCGGTCACCTCGGCCACGCCCACGGTGACCCCGTCGAGCCCGGACCGGCCCACCACGGCGAGGCGCAACGAGTCCGAGGACCCGAGGGCCTCCGGCAGCACCACGGTCCGGGTCTCTGCGTCGACCGTCACGACCCGCGAGGTGGTCGACGTCGACACCTGGAGGTCGACGCTGCCGGACGAGGCGGCGGGGGACATCGCGAGCACCACGGTCGCGCCGCCGACCCGGAACGGCGACGCAGCCGCGAGCGACCACCAGGGATCGCGGTCAGCGGCGGTCGGCAGCCACGCCGTCAGCACGTCGCCGTCCACGGCGTTCCACGGACCTGACGCGGGGAGGATCCTCAGGGAGGCCGCGTCCCCGCGCGAGCTCGACGCGGACACCGAGACGCCGCCGGGGAACGCGGTGGCCGGGCCGGCGCGCACGGGCGTCACGACGTAGTCGTGCACACGTCGGGCCAGGGTCCACGGTTGGCCTGGCGCCAGCGTCGAAGAGCGGTTGTCGTGCACCCAGCCGAAGTCGACCTCCCACGATCGACCGCTGTCGGTGACGATCCGCCGCCCCACCGGGACCCCGTCCACCAGGTCGGCGTCGCGCACCACCGACCGCCCCGCCTCCCCCGTGAGCGCGGCGACGCCGAGCAGAGACTCGCTCTCACCCGCGAGCACGTCCGTGGCGGAGGCATCGCGCAGCACCGCCCTCGGGTCGCGCAAGGCGCCGTCCACGCGGAACACCTCGACCGCCGGATAGGTGCCGTCGATCCCCGCGTCGGCCACCACGCCGTCGGCAGCGAAGCCGGACAGCAGCGGCCCGAACGACGCCTCACGGATGAAGCCCCCGGACTGGGTCAGCGCCTGATGGACCAGGGAAGGCCGGGGCGAGTCCACGGCGGAGAGGTCCAGGTCGTTGCGGACCACGAGGTAGGACACCCCCATGCGCGCGAGGTACGGCGCGAGCCACGGGTCGCCACGACCGTCGGAGAACAGGGCCTCCACCTCGTCGAGCGCACGGATGTTTCCTGCCGACGAGAGCGGGACGGCGTCCCGTACGGCCCAGGGGGTGGAAGCCAGGACCTGGAGGGGCTCGTCGCGGGTCTGACCCCAGAGGTACTCGCCGAACGAGGCGCCCGGCACCACGAGCGCCCTCCCCCGTTCGGGAGCGGCTGCCAGCCACGAGGCCGTGTCGCGCCAGTAGCCCGGGATCTCCGCGAACCCTCGACCAGCCAGCTCGCCTCGCCACGCAGGGGCCGTGCCGGCGATGACGCCGACGGCCAGGCCGGCCAGCGCCAGCCGCGGCGCGACCCAGCGCAGGTTCCACGACGATGCGCGGGCCACGTAGTCCGCGTAGGCCGGCGCCCGGAAACGCGACGCGCGCCGCGCCATCGCCGCGACGGCCCACCCGGCCCCCATCGAGAGCGGGAGGCGGACCCAGACGTCGAACTTGTGGACGTTGCGCAGCGGCGCGAGCGCGCCGTCCAGAAGGGAGCGCAACCATGGCGCCGCGACCCCGTCCGCCCATCCCCCGGCGGCCGAGACGTGCGCCGACACCAGCACGAGCAGACCGAGCGTGAGCGCGGCCACGAGGAACCCGCGATGCCGCGTGCGCCGCAGCGCCAAGCCGACCGCTCCCGCCACGGCGACGACCACGGTGCCGGCGACGAGCATCCGCTCCGACACGAGCGCCCACCCCGCGGGCCACTGCGGCCCCGCCCCACCAGCGATGTAGGCGACCCAGTCGGTCACGCCGCGCAGCGCGGCGGAACCGTCCGTCACCGACGTGGTGACGGAGGACGACTCGATCCAGTCCAGGAAGGGCGGCGAATACGCCCCGAGCAGCAGCAGAGGGAGCACGAACCAGGCGGTCGCGAGCGCGACGCACCCCACCCACCAGGCGGCGAGCCGGGCACGGACCGGGCGCGGTGCACCCGTGGCCAGCCATACGGCCCCCAGTGCCACGGCGGCGAGGGTGGCCGCGGCGTTGACGCCGCCCATGAGCAGCACGGCGACCGCGGATTCCGCCGCCGCTCGTCGCACGGAGCCGCCGTGGCGCAGCCCGACCAGCGGGAGCAGCATCCAGGGAGTGAGCACGTAGGGCAGCGACTCGACTGAGATGGGACCGAGGGTGCTCAGGACGCGGGGCGAGAGCGCGAACACCACCGCTGCCACCCACCGCGCACCCGGTGACTCGAGACCCAGGAGCCGCCCGAGCCGCACCATCCCCAGGAAGGCGGTGCACAGCAGCAGCGACCACCACAGCCGCTGAACGACCCAGGGGTCGAGGTGCACGAGGTTCCCGAGCCAGAAGAACGGACCCATCGGGAAGAGATAGCCGTAGGCCTGGTTCTGAAGCTGTCCGAAGAACGCCTGGTCGTCCCACAGGTGCAACGCCCGGCCGAGGAACTGCCCGGGGTCCTGGGTGAGGTCCAGCTTGGTGTCCGCCGCGATCATGCCGGGGGACTGCATGAAGGCGAGAGCCACCAGCGCAGCGCATGTCGCGACGAGGCGCAGTCTCCAGGAGAGCCGGCTCATCCGCTGCGCCGGCCGACCACGGCCAGGTTCCAGCAGATCACCTCGCGGAGCACCGGCACCCGCGCCAGCCCGTACGCCCATCGCGGGAGGTAGCGCGGCACGGCGTGCACCTCGGCGAGCGTGCCGTCGAGCTGGCGGGCACGGGCCCATCGCAGGCCCGCGGCCGCCGTCGTCCGGAACAGCGACTGACCGTAGACGTTCTTCGGTGGTCGACCGTGCCGCCTGGTGTATCGGCGCGCGGCGCGGTCGCCACCGAGGTAGTGCCACGGCGCGGTCTCGTGGCCGCCCCAGGGTCCGTACCAGAGCGTGTACGACAGGAACACGAGGCCGCCGGGCCGCACGACGCGCACCATCTCGTCGGCCATGCGCCAGGGATGGCGCACGTGCTCGGCCACGTTGCTCGAGTAGACGACGTCGAAGCCGGCGTCACGGAACGGCAACGACGTCCCGTCGCCCAGCACGGTGCGCGGGCCGGGCGCCCGGCCGTGCAGCGCCAGCTCTCCGGCGTCGGCGTCGAGGGGCACGTAGAGGGCGCCCCGTGCCTCGAACGCCTCCGCGAAGTAGCCGGGCCCTCCGCCGACGTCGAGCAGTCGCGCCCCCTCCAGCGGCAGGTAGGACGCCACCTGCGCCGCCGAGTCGCGGGCCAGGGCGCTGTAGAAGACGTCGGGGCGGGTCTGCTCCTGGCGGAACGCGGCGAGCAGGTCGACGGAGCGACGCACCGTGGCGCGGAACGCGTCGTCAGGACGGTCGCTCACGGTCCACCCGAGCCGCTGCATGGCCCCGGACCGTATCGGACCCTCAGATGAGGGGTTGTCACGGCCCTACTTGTCGGTAACATCGCCGCCCAGCGGGACGGTCCCGTCGGCCGCACGCGCGGACGGCATGCGGAGAGGCGGTGCCCGTGCCGGACGTCCCGCTCCCCCGTCCCAACCCCGAGTCCGACCCGTCCGGGGAGGCCGCTCCCGCGCTGCGTGTGCTGTTCTGCAACTGGCGCGACACGCGCAACCCGGAGGGCGGCGGTTCCGAGGTCTACGTCGAGAGCGTCGCCACGGCGCTCGCGCGTTCGGGTCACGACGTGACCATCCTCTGCGCGCAGCACGCGAACGCTCCCGAGGACGAGGTCGTCGACGGGGTGCGCTTCGTGCGCCGGGGCGGAAAGCTCGGCGTCTACCCGGCGGCGCTGCGGACCCAGCTCGGTGGAGCGCTCGGGCGGTTCGACGTCGTGGTCGACGTCCAGAACGGGATCCCCTTCGCCTCCACTCTGGTCACGTCCTCGCCGGTCGTGGTGCTCGTGCACCACGTGCACCGGGAGCAGTGGCCGGTCGTGTACGGACCGGTCCGCTCGCGCATCGGCTGGGCGCTCGAATCGACCGTCGCTCCACGGATCTACCGGCACTGCCGTTACGTCGCGGTGTCGCAGTCGACGCGCAGCGAGCTGGCCGCACTGGGCGTCGACTCGCGGCGCATCGAGGTGGTGCACAACGGCGTCGAGCGCCCGCTGCTTCCGGCGGAGCCGGACGAGAGCCCGAGGATCCTCGTGCTCGGACGGCTCGTCCCGCACAAGAGGGTCGAGCACGTGCTCGCGGCAGCCGCTCGGCTCCGCGTCGACCACCCCGATCTCCGCGTGGCGGTCGTCGGTGACGGCTGGTGGGCTCCGGAGCTCGACGCCGAAGCCCGACGCCTCGGCGTCGAGGACATCGTGGAGTTCACGGGCTTCTGCTCCGAGGAGGACAAGCACCGTCAGCTGTCCCGCGCATGGGTCCTGGCACTGCCCTCTCTCAAGGAGGGCTGGGGCCTGGTCGTCATGGAGGCCGCCGGCTACGGCGTGCCGACCGTCGGCTACGCCGACGCGGGCGGTGTGGCCGAGTCCGTCGTCGACGGCGTGACCGGCTTGCTCGCCGACGACCTCGACGGCTTCACCGCGGCGTTGGGACGGCTCCTCGCCGACCGGGCTCTGCGTCGGCGGCTCGGCACAGCCGCGGCGGCGCGGGCCTCGGAGTTCGGCTGGGATGCTGCCGCTCGCGCGTTCACGCAGGTGCTTCTGCGAGCGGTCGGACGGGACGCCGCCGCGGCGCTCGTCGACGCCCGCCCGGCGCACGTCCAGCTCGGGCACCCGGCGTCCGACGTGATCGACCTCAGGGCCGGGCATGCCCCGGCTGCCCACGGAGGTTCGATCGAACGTCGCGATCCCCTGCGCTGACCTGCCGCGGAGCGCGTGCACCGTGGGCGCGGGCCGAGAGGGGCTACTGGTTCCCGTAGACCGTGATCGACTCGGTGTTCTGGGCCGGGTACGTGGGGCCCTGGCTGGCCGCGAGCGCGACGCCGCCGCCGACTGCCACCACCGCACCGATGAGCGCGGCGACGAGACCCGCGACCACACCCGTCATGTCGACCTCCTCAGGACCCTCCGTGCTGGAGGCGAGCCGCAGGCTACCAGCCAGTAGCCCCTGGACGGCGGCTGATCGGGCGGTGTGACCCGCCCGTGATCAGCCGTCCCGCTCCGGGCCGCGTGCGCCGGCACGTGCGCCGTCGGCGCCCGGCGCACGAGCGCGTCGTCGGGGTGCCGCGACCGCGACGAGGGCCGCCGTGACCAGCACGGCGAGGGCCGAGGCGTCCGCCGACAGGACGGCCGGTCGGCCCGGCGGCGGGGGCAGGGAAGCGGGAGCGGCCAGCCGGTAGAGCGAGAGCGTGCTGCCGCGGTGCACGAGCACGGCGCCCGCGGGCGGGCTCGGAGCGGACGGACCGGCCGTGGTCGGCTCCACGAGGACCCATCCGACGCCCACGGACCGCAGGACGGGGCCGAGCGGGGCACCCGTGCGCAGAGCCTCTCCGACCGCGGCGCTGCGCGGGTCGTCACCGGGCACGACCACGACCTCGCCGCCGCGGCTCACCAGGAGCCGGTCGTCGGCGACCACGGTCCTGGGGAGGAACCGCGGCGCCGGGTCGAGCACCGTGCGCCCGTCGTTCCAGTCGAACCGTCGGAAGGTCGACCACGGCAGGCTCACGACGTCGCCGGGAGCGGCGTCGCGCAGGAGGACGTCGCGAACGGCGTTCCAGTCGTCGGGGTAGCGCACGGCGGCGAGCCGCCCCTGCGCCCCCCACACCAGGTCGGGGACACCGAGCAGCGGGACGACGGCCAGCAGTCCCGCCGCCGCTGCGGCGGCCGGCGCTCCGCGGCGGGCGTGGACTGCGCGGGAGAGCCGTGCCGCACCCAGCCCCACGAGGCAGGAGAGCAGGATGAGCCACGGCGCCAGCAGCTTCTGCCCGTCGCGGATCACACCGCCCCCGGGAACGTGGGCCACCACCCAGGCGGTGACGCCCGCGGTCGCCGACCACGAGCCCGCCACTGCCACTGCGAGGCCCAGGGCGGAGGCCGTCCCGAGGCAGGCGAGCACGGGGGTCCCCAGCACGCGCCTGGCCCCCCTGCTGCCGAGGAAGGCCAGGGCCAGAAGCACCACGGTCACGATCGGCGCCAGGACGGTCGCACGAGACGACGGCACGGATCCGGCGTTCCAGAGACCGCCCGTCCCCAGGGCGGTCAGCAGCGACCCCCACCAGCCCTCCGAGCGCAGCGCGAAGACATCGGCACCCAGGGGGGCCGGCGAGACCGGGTGGACCAACGACGGGACCAGCCACGGCAGCTGCAGGACGACTCCGCCCACGAGCGCCGCCACCCGTGCCCGACGGGACAGCGCTCCCGGGACGAGCAGCAGCGGGGCCGTCACCAGGAGCACGAGGAGCCCTCCGGTGACCGTGAGCGAGGCCAGCCCCACGAGGAGGACCCACCGGGAGGCCGCCCGGACCTCGCCGCGCCGTGCAGCGTCCGCCTGGGCCACGGCCCAGGGCAGCACCGCGACGGCGAGGAGGAGACTCCAGTGCCCCTGGAGCAGCCGCTCGGCGACGTAGGGCGACCACACCGCCGCGACGGCGCCCACGACGGCGGCACGTCGTCCGGCCGGTCGCAGCAGCCGTGCCACGCCGAGGCCGAGCGTGCTGAGGGCCCCCAGCAGCGCCACCTTCTCCCACACCCACCCCGGGACAGGACCCGTGACGAGTGCCACGACCGCGTCCTGCGGCACCGATCGGGGCAGGCCGCCACCGAGCCCGAGCATCCAGGGCAGAAGTGTCTGGTCCGGCACGAAGACCTGGTCGCCGGTGAGCACGTAGCCCGGACGCAGGGCCGGCCCGAGCACCACCGCCACCACGGCCATGACGACGACGGCCGGCGTCCAGCGCAGCCATCGTGGCGAGGGCAGCCCTGCGGCCGGGGCCACGGGCCGAGCGTCAGCCACGGCGACCGCCGAGGTGCCGCCGGAGCGCGCGCGGGTCGACGGGGGCCATGACGGCCTATGGTGTCGCGACGCCGTCGCCTCCGGGCGACGACCCACCGGGTCACCCGCACCAGCCACCGAGGAGCCGTGCGCATGGACGGCACGACGCGAGCCCGCGGGCTCGTCGGCGCCGCCGCCCTCGTGGCGCTCGGCATCGGCACCGCGCAGGTGGCGACGTACGCGCTGAACCTCGTCGGGGCTCGGCGGCTGGGTCCGGAGGGCTTCGGTGCTCTCGCGTCGCTGCTGGGCGTCGTCGCCATCGGCAACGTCGTGGCCCTCGGCCTTCAGGCGGTCACGGCGCGCCGGGTGGTCGTGGCGCTGCCCGCCGACCGGGGCGGGGTCGCCGCGGCGTGCGTGCGGGTGGCGCTGCCCGCTGCGGCGGGCGTGGCCGTGGCCGTGGTCGTCGTGTGGCCGGTGCTCGCCTCGGTACTGCACCTGGACTCCGCGCTCGACCTGGTGCTGGTGGCGCTGACCCTCGTGCCCCTCACGGTCACGGGTGCCTGGCTCGGTGTGGCGCAGGGGCACGAGACACCCGGGCTGCTCGCGGCGGCGTACTTCCTCGGCGGGGTCACCAAGTCGCTCGGCGGGATCGTCGGGGCGCTCGTGACGGGCACCGTCACCGGCACGCTCGTGGGGCTGGTGATCGGCTCCGCCGCCGGCCTGCTGCTCCTCTGGGTGCTCCTGCGCCGGCAGGCGGCGGGTCCGCGCGCGCCGCTGCCCGGGGTGCGCGCCGAGCTGCTGCACGCCTCGCACGCGCTGCTGGCGCTGTTCGCCCTCACCAACGTCGACCTGCTGCTGGCCCGGCACTTCCTCGACCCGGCCTCCGCCGGGGTCTACGCCGCCGGCGGCATCGTCGTGAAGGTCGCGTTCTGGCTGCCGCAGGCGATCCTGGTGCTGGCCTTCCCCGGCATGGCCGACGCGCGCCGCCGCCGGGCCATGCTGGTGGGCGCAGGCGCGATCCTGGCCCTCGGCGCCGCCCTGGTGCTCGGCACGGCGCTGCTGCCCCGGCTCGTGGTGGCCGTCGTCGGCGGATCGCAGTACGAGGCGCTCGTGCCGGTCGTGCCGCTGTTCGCCCTTCTCGGCGCGCTGCAGTCGCTGGCCCAGTTCCTGCTCTACAGCCGGCTCGCGGTGGAGGACCGCAGCGCGGTGCTGGCGCTGTGGGCCGCCGTGGTCGCCCTCGTGGCCGTCGTGTGGTTCGGCCCGCACGACTCGGTGCGCGCGATCGTGCTCTCCGCGGTCGCCGTCGTGGGCCTGCTCTGCGTGACCGGGGCGCTGCTCGCCCGGTCGGAGCTGCGCCGGCCACCGGCGGTCGCTCCCGCCGTGCCGCCGGCCCCGACCGGCTGAGCCGCCCGGTCGGGGGTGCCGGCGTCAGGAGTCCAGCGGCCCCGGCGTGCCCGGCCAGTCCCCCGGCCGGTAGGCGGCCTCGTAGCCGCTCGAGGTGCCCATCGCTGCCGCGATCGCGGCGGAGCCGGGGTAGACGCCGTCCTGCACCCAGTGGGTGAGCAGGTCGATGACGGCCACGCGCGACTGCGACGTGAAGTTGCAGTGGCCCGCCCCGTAGGGAGCACCCGGGTCGGCCGGGTAGGTGGCGGGCGGCACCGTGAACAGCTGCACGAGCCCCGCCGTGGCGGTGCCCGCCTTCTGCGCCGCGAGGTAGCGGTCCTCGAAGAAGGTCTCGTTCTGCGCGATCACGAGCGGGTCGGCCGCGGTGTGCATGGTGATCTCGGGCCTGGTCAGCGTGGCCTGCGGGTCGCCGCCGTCGGCCTTCGCCTTCGCGAGAGCGGCCGGGTCGGCCGCCACGCGGGTGCCGGCGTCCAGGGCTGCCGCGTTCGCCTCCGCCGCTCCCGGGGTGACGGCGTCGATCAGGGACGCCTCGGACGGGTCGATCCGGGACGCGTAGTCGACCCCCTCGTTGGTGGAGGGGTTGCCCCCGAACCGCTTCTCGAGGTCGTAGCGCGCGAAGGTCGCGTACCCGAGCGCGGTGGCCAGCGCCTCGACCGTGGCCGACACCTGCGACTCGATCGTGGAGCCGTCGAAGTGCTGGGTCTGGCGGGGGGCGTTGACCAGCGCGGCGATGGTGAGCACCTTCGCCGTGCCGCCTCCGGCCGTGTCCTTCGCCGCGGCCACGAGGCGCTTGACCGCCTCGGTCCAGTTCGTGACCGACTCCTCGTAGGAGCTGTAGCCCGTGAGCTTGAGGCCGGGGTAGATCAGCGTCTTGACGGCGTAGGACACGTCGAGCGCGAGGTCCATGTTGGGGACGACGCCGCCGAGCACGCCGCACAGCGGGGCAGCGCCGTCGACCCACTCCGGGTGCTTCTCGGCGATCACCTGGGTGATGAGCCCGCCCAGCGAGTCGCCCCAGAGCAGGGTGCGGTAGGGCTCCCCGATGTTCTGGCTGAAGTACGTGTGCAGGTCCTCGGCTGCCTTGACGCCGTCGGCCACCGCCCAGCCGTTGCTGGCGTACGCGGAGCCGGCCAGCGCATAGCCCTGATCGAGCAGCGCCTTCGCGGTCGCGTCGTCGGAGGCGTCCGTGGCGTTGGTGTCGACCGGCGCGAAGTCCGGCGGCGCGGGCTCGGCGTAGCGGTACCCGTGGGAGTAGAGGAGCAGTGTGCCGTTCCAGGTCGTCGGCATCTCGATCTTGAAGGCCGCGCCGTTGAGGGTGTCCTCGCACTTCACCGTGTCGCAGCCGTGGAAGGCGACGTCGGGGGTCACCATGCGCGCCCGCGGGATGTCCGGTGACGACCCGCAGGCCGACAGCACCAGGGCGGCGGAGGCCACGACGACGAGGGCGGCAGGACGACGAAGCGCGCTCATGGCGGGTGAGTGTGGCACGCCCCCCGCCCCCACACACCCCGACGCGCCCCCCGTAACCACCCCGCGACCCAGCACCCCAGGCAACCCCGAACCCAGGTGTCGGGAGGAACCCCAGCCCGCGTCGAGAACACAAGGCCCGTGCCGCGAACGCGGCACCGAGGGCGAAGCCCGAGAGGCCGACTACCCCGACGAGAGCAACGCCCCACTTCGTCGCGCCGCGGCGAGCCGAAAGGCGAGCCGCCGAGGGCGAAGCCCGAGATGGGCGCGACAGCCTCGCAGCGGCCAGAAAGCACCCCGCGACCGCCGCACAGCGGCCAACAGGCAAGGCCCCGTGCCGCGAAGCGGCACCGAGGGCGAAGCCCGAGCGGCCGACTGTTCGCTGGAACTCCCGCCCCACCCCGTCGCGCGCGGCGAGCCGAAGGCGAGCCGCCGAGGGCGAAGCCCGAGAGGGCGCGACCGCCGCGTAGCGGCACAGAAACTCAGTGCCCGGCGTCCTCCCAGGTCCGTCCGACGCCGACGGAGACGTCGAGCGGCACGGTGAGCGGGACCGCGCCGCCCATGCCCTCGCGCACCACGGCCTCGGCGGCCTCGAGCTCGCCCGGTGCGACCTCGAGGACGAGCTCGTCGTGCACCTGGAGCAGCATCCGCGAGCGCAGGCCGCCGGCGCGCAGGGCGGCGTCCACGCGCAGCATGGCGACCTTGACGATGTCGGCCGCCGAGCCCTGGATGGGGGCGTTGAGCGCCATCCGCTCGGCCATCTCCCGGCGCTGGCGCACGTCGGAGGTGAGGTCGGGCAGGTAGCGGCGCCGGCCGAGCATGGTCTCGGTGTAGCCGGTGCCGCGGGCGCGGTCGACGACGTCGTGCAGGTAGTCGCGCACGCCGCCGAATCGCTCGAAGTACTCGTTCATGAGCCGGCTCGCCTCGGACGTCTCGATGCCGAGCTGCTGGGAGAGCCCGAACGGCGAGAGGCCGTAGGCGAGGCCGTAGGACATGGCCTTGATCTTGCGGCGCATCTCGGCGTCGACCTCGGCCGGCTCCACCGAGAAGACACGGGAGGCGACGTAGCGGTGCAGGTCCTCCCCCGACCGGAACGCCTCGATGAGCCCCTCGTCCTCCGAGAGGTGCGCCATCAGCCGCATCTCGATCTGGCTGTAGTCGGCGGTCATCAGCGACTCGTACCCCGGGCCCACCACGAACCCGCTCCGGATCCGGCGACCCTCGTCGGTGCGGATCGGGATGTTCTGCAGGTTCGGGTCCTGCGACGAGAGCCGGCCGGTGGCCGCGACGATCTGGTTGAAGGTGGTGTGGATGCGCCCATCGTCACGCACGGCGGCGAGCAGTCCCGTCACGGTCTGCCGCAGCTTGGAGACGTCCCGCCAGCGCAGCAGCTGCTCGAGCAGCGGGTCGCCGGTGCGGGCGAACAGGTCGGCCAGGGCGTCGGCGTCCGTGGTGTAGCCGGTCTTGATCCGCTTGGTGGTGGGCAGGCCGCGCTCGCCGAAGAGGATCTCCTGGAGCTGCTTGGGCGACCCGAGGTTGAACGGCCGCCCGGCCAGCTCGTGGGCGGTGGACTCGGCCGCACGCATGGACTCGGCGAACTCGGCCTCGAGCCGGCCGAGGTGGTCGGAGTCGACCGCGATGCCGGCCTGCTCGAGGTCGGCGAGCACGTGCAGCAGCGGCAGCTCGACGTCGCGCATGAGGGCCGTGCCCCCGCGGGTCTCGAGCTCGGTCTCGAGGGCGTCGGCGAGGTCGAGCACCGCGCGCGCCTGCGCCCCGAGGGCGGCGGCCCGTGCCTCGTCCGGGTCGGTGTCGAACGCGAGCTGGTCGTCGCCGCCGGCGGCGGCGCCGAGCTCGCGGCGCAGGAAGCGGGGGGCGAGGTCGCTGAGGTCGAAGCTGCGCTGCCCCGGCAGGACGAGGTACGCCGCGAGAGCCGTGTCGCAGGTGAGCCCGCGCAGCGTCAGGCCTCGCGCGCGCAGCGCGAGCTCGGGACCCTTCGCGTCGTGCATCGCCTTGGGGCGGGCCTCGTCGCCGAGCCAGTCGGCGAGCGCCTGCTCGTCCTGCGGGTCGAGGGCCGGCACGGACCACCACGCGACCGCGCCGTCCGGCGCGGCGACGGCGAGGGCCGCCACGTCGCCGGTACCGCTGCCCCAGGTGCCCTCGAGCTGCACGCCGGTGCGTGCGCCGGCGGGGGCGTGCTCGGCGAGCCACGGGCCGAGACCCTCAGCCGGTGACTCCACCTGCACCTCGACGGCCTCGCCCGTGGTGGCGGCCTCGTCGCCGTGCTCGGCGAAGAGCCGGTCGCGCAGCACGCGGAACTGGAGGGCGTCGAACACCTCGTGCACCCGGTCGCGGTCGAAGGGACGGCGCTCGAGGTCGGCCGGTCGCACGGGGAGCTCGACGTCGCGGACGAGCTCGGTGAGCCGCCGGTTGCGGATGACGTCGGGCAGCGCGGCGCGCAGGGCGTCGCCGGCCTTGCCCTTCACCTCGCCGACCCGGTCGACGAGCGCGTCGAGCGAGCCGAACTCGCGCACCCACTTCGACGCCGTCTTCTCCCCCACTCCCGGGATCGAGGGGAGGTTGTCGCTCGGGTCGCCGCGCAGCGCGGCGTAGTCCGGGTACTGCGCGGGCGTGAGGCCGTACTTCTCCTCGATCGCCGCCGGTGTCATGCGCGCGAGGTCGCTGACCCCCTTGCGCGGGTAGAGCACGGTGACGTCCGGGTCGACGAGCTGGAACGCGTCGCGGTCGCCGGTGATCACGAGCACCTCGAACCCCTCGTCCTCGGCCTGGGTGGTGAGGGTGGCGATGAGGTCGTCCGCCTCGTACCCGTCGACCTCGACGTAGGGGATCGACAGCGCGTCGAGCACCTCGCGGATCAGCGACACCTGGCCCTTGAACTCGTCCGGGCTCGTCGAGCGGTTGGCCTTGTACTCCGGGTAGGCCTCGGTGCGGAAGGTGGTGCGGCTGACGTCGAAGGCCACCGCGACGTGCGTGGGCCGCTCGTCGCGCAGGGTGTTGATGAGCATCGACGTGAAGCCGTACACCGCGTTGGTGGCCTGCCCCGTGGTGGTGGAGAAGTTCTCCACGGGCAGGGCGTAGAACGCCCGGTAGGCCAGCGAGTGGCCGTCCAGGAGGAGGAGCCGGGGGCGTTCCTGCGTCGAGGTCACGTCGGTGATCCTAGGCTGGGGCGGTGACGGACTTCCTGGACCACATGTCCGAGATCGGCATCGGCGAGCTGGGCGAGACCATGGGCATGGAGCTGCTCGAGGCCTCGGCGGAGCGCGTCGTGGGCCGGATCCCGGTGGCCGGCAACCGGCAGCCCTTCGGGCTCCTGCACGGGGGCGCCAGCGCGGTGCTCGGCGAGAGCCTCGGCTCGATCGCCGCGAACATCCACGCCGGCCCGGAACGGGTGGCCGTGGGCATCGAGATCTCCGCCTCGCACCACCGCAGCGCCACCAGCGGGCACGTGACGGGCACCGCGACGGCCATCTCCCTGGGCCGCACGCTGGCCACCTACGAGATCGTCATCGTCGACGACGACGGCCGCCGGGTGTGCACGGTGCGGCTCACCTGCATGCTGCGGGACCGGCCCGGGGTCTGAGCCCCGGCGTCCGCTCAGGGGCGCGCCGCGCGCCGGGGTGTGAGCAGGGCCCGGCGCCGCAGGGTGCGCTGCACGGCCGTGAGGTCGGAGGTCGCGTCGCGCATGTCGAGCCGCGGCTCCACCCCGAGCTTGCGCCGGAGCACGGACAGCGGCGCCGAGCGGCGCACCACCACCGGCGCGAAGCCGTGCCGGGCGTAGAACCGGTTCGCGTCGCGCAGGTTCGGCGGCGCGTTCACCACGACGTCGGCCGCGCCGATCTCCTCAGCGAACGCCGCGGCATCGCGGAGCATGGCCGTGCCGACCCCCAGCTTGCGGTGGCGCGCGTCGACGTGCAGCGCGTCCACGAGCACGGCGCACGAGCCGGACAGCAGCCCGCGGTCCACCACGGACAGCGACGCGAAGGCGATCGGCTCGCCGTCGCGCCAGGCGATGATCAGGCGGTAGCAGGGGCGCAGGCCGGCCTCCACCGCGGCGCGCGACTCGGCGATGCGCGCCGAGATCCGCTCGCCGACGTCGGGTGAGCCGTGGGGCAGCACTGCCGCACCGGACCGGTCCCGGAACTCCTCCCACAGGTCGTGGAGGGCGGGCAGGTCGGCCTCGTTCGCGGAGCGGACCACGACCGGTGCTCGGAGCACGCGACACCCCCTGGACGGCGGGAGACGGCCGGTCGGCACGCCTCGGCGCCGCCCCCACGGCGCCTGCCGCACTCTCGTCCGGGCCGGCCACCCATGCAACCCTTTCGCCCCAGAATCTGCGTCAAGGGTTTGCCAAGACGCCCGATCCTGCGTGCGCAGGCGGGCCGGGCCGGGCGATCTGCGGTGCGGTGTCCGCTCAGCCGCCGAGGTAGGCGCGCACGATCTCGTCGTCCTCGGCCATCGGGGCTGCCGGGCCCTCGAGCTTGAGCGAGCCCGACTCCAGCACGTAGGCGTAGTCGGCGATCCGCAGGGCGGCCAGGGCGTTCTGCTCCACGACGAGCACCGTGGTGCCCTGCTCGCGGATGGTCTCGATGGTGTCGAAGATGAGGTCGACGAGCACCGGCGCGAGACCCATGGACGGCTCGTCGAGCAGCAGCAGCTGGGGCCGCCCCATGAGCGCGCGGGCCACCGCGAGCATCTGCTGCTCGCCGCCGGACATCGTGCCGGCCTTCTGGTGGATGCGGTCGGCCAGGCGCGGGAACAGCTCGAGCACCCGCTGGCGGTCGGCCTCGATCCCCTCCTTGTCGTCGCGCAGGAACGCGCCGAGGTCGAGGTTCTCCGAGACGGTCATGCGCGGGAAGATGCGCCGGCCCTCCGGCGACTGGCAGATGCCGGCCTTGACGATGTCGTGGCCCTCGCGCCCGTTGATCTGGTCGCCGTTGAACCGGATCGTGCCGCTCTTGGTCCGGATCAGCCCGGAGATGGCCCGCAGCGTCGTGGACTTGCCCGCGCCGTTGGACCCGATGAGCGTGACGATCTCGCCCGGGTGCACCCGCAGCGAGAGCCCCTTCACCGCGGCGATGTTGCCGTAGTAGACGGCGATGTCGTCGATCGCCAGCATCGGGGCGCCCTTGCGGCCCGTCGCGTCGACGGTGGGCTCCATGGCCGTCATCGGGCGCTCCCCTCGGTGCCCGTCTTGCCGAGGTAGGCCTCGACGACGCGCTGGTCGTTGCGGATGTCGTCGGGTCCGCCCTCGGCGATCTTCTCGCCCTGGTCGAGCACGGTGATCCGCTCCGAGACGCGCATGACCACGCTCATGTCGTGCTCGATGAGCAGCACCGACACGTGCTGCTCATCGCGTACGCGCCGCACGAAGTCGACGAACACGGCCGACTCCTGCGGGTTCATGCCGGCCGTGGGCTCGTCGAGCAGCAGCACCTTGGGGCGCAGGGCGAGCGCGCGCGCCATCTCCAGGCGCCGCTGGTCGCCGTAGGACAGGTTGCGGGCGTACTCCTCGGCGTGCCGGCCGATGCCGACGAACTCGAGCATCTCCTGCGCGAACGCGCGCGACTCGCGCTCCTCGCGCCGCTGGTGCCGGGTCCTGCCGACGATCTGGAAGATGTTCGACGTGGTGTGCGAGTGCATCGCCACCATGACGTTCTCGGCCGCGGTCATGAGGCCGAACAGCCGGATGTTCTGGAAGGTCCGGCCCAGGCCGAGCTGGGCGATCTTGTGCGGCGACTGGCCGGTGATGTCAGTGCTGCCGAGGGTCACCGAACCCGACGCCGGGCGGTAGAGCCCGGTCAGGACGTTGAAGAACGTCGTCTTGCCGGCGCCGTTGGGCCCGATGAGGGAGACGATCGTGTTCTCGGGGATGACGAACGACACCCCCTTCACGGCGACCAGGCCGCCGAACCGGACGGTGATGTTGTCGGCGACCAGGGCTGTGGCGGTCGCCTCCGCGCTCGCGGTCATACCTCTCCTCCGTCGAGCTCTTCGTCGTCCGACCGTTCCGCTTCCTGCAGCACCTGCCGGGTGCGCGTCTCGGGGAACATGCCTTCGCGTCTGAACAGCATCATGAGCACGAGGATCGACCCGAAGATCAGGTAGTTGAACGACGGGAAGTTGATGTCCGTGCCGAACTGCGCGTTGAACGAGTCGCCGAACTGAGGCAGGCCCGTCGAGTTGAACCAGGCCAGCAGCAGGGCGCCGATCATGACGCCCCACACGTTGCCCATGCCGCCGAGCACCACCATCGCGAGCAGGATGATCGAGATGGAGAAGTTGAAGCGGTCCGGGAACACGCTGTTGTTGTGCACGGCGTAGACCACGCCGCCCAGGCCGCCCATGAACGCGCCCACGGCGTACGCCGCGAGCTTGGAGCGCATCAGCGGCACGCCCATCATCGACGCCGCCAGCTCGTCCTCGCGGATGGCCAGCCAGGCCCGGCCGAGGCGTCCCTCGCGGATGCGCAGCGACACGAACACCGCGAACGCCGTGACGATCGAGAAGAGCACGAACTTCGCCGTGGTGTCGAACGGCCCGAGCGGTCTGGAGATGGCGATGTTGGCGTTGCCGATGGTGATCTCGGCCGGTCCGAAGGGCAGCGGTGCCACGTTGTCGAGGGGTGCGATGCCCAGGGCGCCGTTGGTGAAGTTGAAGCCGTTGATGTCGTCGCCGTTGAGGAACACCTGGGGGATGATCTCGCCGAAGCCGAGGGTGACCAGCGCCAGGTAGTCGCTCTTGAGGCGCAGGGTGGGCGCGCCGATGATGATGCCCGCCAGCGCACAGACGCAGCCGGCCACCACCAGCACGATCCACCAGTTGATGTGGATGCCGGGCTGGTTGGGCGGAGCGGCCGAGAGGAAGTAGAAGCCGTTCGTGATCTGGTTGAAGAACGTCGACATGATCCAGCCGGCGGTGTAGCCGCCGATGGCCCAGAAGGCGACGAACCCCAGGTCGAGCAGTCCGGCGTAGCCGACCACGATGTTCAGGCCGACCGCGCAGATCACCCAGACCAGCGCCTCGTTGACCGAGTTGAGCGGCAGCCACTCGCGGAAGAAGGTCTGGACGCCTTCCGACGTGTTGGGCAGCGCGAAGGTGTAGAAGAGCCACATCACCACGGCCGCTGCCACGAACGACAGCGCCCAGCGCTTGGTGTGGGTGACGACGAGGTCGGACTTGACTGCTTCGTCGGTGACCGTGTCGGTCGTGCTCACGCTCATCTCGTCACACCTTCTCGATGGTCGGCTTGCCCAGGATGCCTTCGGGCTTGAAGACCATGAGCAGGATGAGGATGGTGAACACCACGGTCTGCGACCACTTCTGGCCCAGGCCGTACGGCAGTCCGTCGTTGAAGCCCTGGATGAGGCCGATCAGGAAGCCGCCCAGCACGGCGCCCTGCAGGTTGCCGATGCCGCCCAGGACGGCGGCGGTGAACGCGATGAGGCCGAGCTGGAAGCCGGCGTCGTAGCGCGTGGTGCCGAAGGTCTCGAGGTAGAGCATGCCGGCCGCGCCGGCCATCGCCCCGCCGAGGGCGAAGGTGAACGAGATCGTGCGGTTGACGTTGATGCCCATCAGCCGCGCGGCGTCCTGGTCCTGCGCGGTGGCGCGCATCGCCTTGCCCTGGCGGGTGCGCTGCACGATGTAGGACAGCAGCAGCAGGAGCGGGATCGTCACACCGATCACGATGATGGTGGACCAGTCGATCGTGACGGAGCCGATCTTCAGACCGCCGTCGGGGATGACCTTGGGCCAGCTCTTCGGCGCGGAGCCGTTCAGCTTGAGGCCGAACCACTGGAAGATGAAGCTGATGCCGACCGCGGTGATGAGCGGCGCCAGCTTGGGCGCTCGTCTCAGCCGCCGGTAGGCGACGAACTCCGCGGTCACGTTGAGCGTGGCGCACATGGCCATGACGAGCACCATGACGCCGATCATGAGGATCCAGTTGAGCGGCGTGTTGCTGTCAGCGCCCAGCGCCTTGACGAGGATCAGCGCCGAGAAGACGGACCCCAGCATGAACAGGTCGCCGTGGGCGAAGTTGATCAGCTCGATGATGCCGTACACCAGGGTGTACCCCAGCGCGATCAGCGCGTAGATCGCGCCGAGCCGCAGACCCGCGAGCCCCACGTTCACGAACTGCACCGGGCCGGCGACGAAGTTCCAGATCAACCAGGCAGTCACCCCGACCAGGAGGGCGATCCCGATCCCCCGCTCGACCTTCTCCCGGGCCATGAGTACGGGTCGTGAGTCCGCTACCTCTACTGCCGTGATGGTCATGGACATCCCCTTCGCGGACGATCAGGAAGTGGCCCGAAAGTTAGCAGGTCGGGCGGGGCTGCGTGCCCCGCCCGACCTGCTTTGTCGAGACTTTTTCTCGTGGAGACCCGAGACGGGACCGTCAGGAGACGGGCCAGGCCTTCAGGGTGGTCTCCTCGTTGTTCTTGATCTGCTCGATCGTCAGGTCGACGAGGTTCACGTCGCCCGTCGTCGGGTCGATCTTGATCTCCTTACCGATGGCCGACACGTCCGCGGGGATCGTGATGCCCGAGCCGCTGAAGACCTGGTTGGTCACGGAGGCACGGGTGCCGTCGGACTGCTGGATGGCCTGCAGGATGACCTGGACCGCCGCGACGCCGTACAGCGCGTAGGAGGACGCCGGGTCGGAGCCGTACTTGGCCTTGTAGTCGTCGAGCAGCTTCGCGGCCGCCCCGCCCTGCGCGCGCAGGTCGGTGTTGGTGAGGCCGGGGAAGGACAGGTACATGCCCTGGCCCTCGGGCAGCTTGTTCAGCTCGGGGTAGCCGGTGAAGCCGTCAGGACCCATCATCGCGACCTTGGTGTTGTCACCGAGGACCGAGACCTTGTCCTTGATCAGCTGGCCGCCGTTGTTGTCGAAGATGCCGCCGAGGTAGATGCAGTCGGGGCTCTGCGACTTGATCTTCTCGAAGAGAGCGGTGTAGTTCGGCTGCTTGGCGTCCCACGGGTCGTTGCCGAGCACCGTGATGCCCTGCTTGGCGGCCTCGTCGGCGAACGCCTTCGCGATGCCCTGGCCGTAGGTCTCGTTGTCGTTGAGCACGTAGCACTTCTTGACGCCGAGGTCCTTCGCCATGAACTGCGCGGCGGCGCGGCCCTGGTTGTCGTCGGTGGTGACGACGCGGGCGTAGTTGCGCTTGCCCGTCGGGTAGTACTTGTCAGGGTCGCCAGGGGCCCACGACTTGGTCAGGCCGGGGTAGGTGTTGGCCTGCGAGACCATCAGCATCGGGCCGCTGGGGTCCTGGTTGAGGATCGGGATCTGGATCTGCGCGCACCCGGAGTTGTAGGTGCCCATGACCGCGACCTCGGCAGTGTTGGCCACGTGGTCCTGCGCGTTCTTGGTGCACTGCGCCTGGTCCCACTTGCCCGCGGCCGCGGTCGAGTCGTCGTACTTCTTGAGCTCGATCGTGTAGTCGCCGGCCTTGTAGCCGATCTGGTCGAGGTAGAGCTCGATCGCCTGGTTGGTGGCGTCGGACGCGTCCTTCGACGAGCCCTGCAGCGGGAGGTCGGTGGAGATCGTGACCGTCTTGCCGCCGCCGCCGCCGCCCCCGCTCGACGAGCCGTTCGACGTCGAGCTGCCGCACGCGGCGAGCGCGAGGCTTCCGGCGATCGCCAGCGCCCCGATCTTGTAAGCGTTACGCATATCCCGTCCTAGCGTGAGAAACGCCCGGCACTACCGGGTCTGGAATGTCCGTGAACCTAGCAGCGATGCAGGGCCGAGGGGTCACGGCTGAGCCAACATTCCCGACCGGTCGTGTCACGCTTTGGACACGACGGCGCTGATCAGGGCCCCGGGACCCCCACCGACGCCGGAGCGTTACCTCGGCGAAACCTCGCGGATCACGACGTCGGCCACCTCGCGCATGCTCAGGCGCCGGTCCATGGCCGACTTCTGCAGCCACCGGAAGGCGTCGGTCTCCGACATCCCGTAGGTCTGTTGCAGCAAAGCCTTGGCGCGTTCCACCCGTTTGCGGGTCTCGAGCCGCTCCTCGAGGTCGGACACCTCGGCCTCGAGCGCGGTGATCTCGGCGAACCTGCTCACCGCCAGCTCGATCGCCGGCACGAGGTCGCTCTTCGTGAACGGCTTCACGAGGTAGGCCATCGCCCCGGCGTCGCGGGCGCGATCGACGAGCTCGCGCTGGCTGAACGCCGTCAGCATCACCACGGGGGCCAGCCGCGCGCCGGCGATCCGCTCCGCCGCGCTGATCCCGTCGAGCACCGGCATCTTGACGTCGAGCATCACGAGGTCCGGGCGGTGCTCCTCGGCCAGGGCGACGGCGCTCTCACCGTCGCCGGCCTCGCCCACCACGTCGTAGCCCTCCTCGCGCAGCATCTCGACGAGGTCGAGCCGGATGAGGGCCTCGTCCTCGGCCACGACGACGCGGCGGACGGCGGGTGCGGGCGTCTCGGTCACGGGCGAAGCCTACGGAACGGGACCGTCTGCCTCCGGCCGGTAGTCTGAGCACGCCGCCCCGATAGCCCAACCGGCAGAGGCAGTGGTCTCAAACACCATCCAGTGTGGGTTCGACTCCCACTCGGGGCACCGCTGCGGCCCGGGCGCCGCCGGGCGGCCGACGGGCAGCCCCGCCGCGCGTCGTCGGCGTCAGGCGCCGGCCGGCTGGTCGATTCCCTCGGGCCGCGCTCCGGCGCCGCCCGTGTACGCCACGCCCAGCCTGACCACGGCCCAGAGCACGCCGCACACCGCGGTAGCCACCATCGCGAGCCCGAGATCGGGCTGGAACAGGCTGATCGTGGCGATCGGTGCGCCCATCAGTCCCGGCACGAGCACGAGCACGACCCAGGCGGCCACGAGCGTGGTCAGCAGCGGGAACCACAGGCTGAACAGGCCGGCCGCCCCACCTCTCCGCTTGGCCCGGATACGGGCGCGATGGCGCCACGCCCACACGATGCTCAGCAGGTACACGACGGGAAGCAGGACCAGGCCCAGGAACAGGGCCTGCTGCGGCAGCCGGGAGCCCTCGCCCTCGTAGTCGAGCCCGAGCGCCTGCGCGGTGACGGCGTCGCGCAGCTGCGCGGTCTCGCCGAAGCCGACGCCGCTGCCGGCGTTCACCAGCACCACGACGCCCGCCCCCTGCGAGGGGACCATGGTCGCGAGGGTCTCGACACCGGGGGTCGATCCGGAGTGCCACACCGTGCCGTTGCCCGGGTCGACGAACCAGCCGAAGCCGTAATAGGGCGACCCCGGGCCGGCCGGACGCATCATCTGCGCCTTCCCGTCGGCGCTGAGGACGTCGTCCTCGCCGTCCATCATCACCGCGAGGAAGCGCGCCAGGTCGCGGGCGCTCGCGACGACCCCGCCGGCGGGAGCCATGCCGCGGCTCGTCGTGTTCTCCGGCAGGGCCCGCTTGCCGAGGAACCACGGCGTGTGCCCGGTGGCCATCGACTCGTGCACCTCGCCGTCGGACACGAAGCTGTCCGTCATGCCGATCGGGTCGAGGACGTGGGTCCTCACGTACGCCTGGTAGTCGAGCCCGCTCACGACCTCCACCAGCCGGCCGAGCACGAGGTAGTTGGCGTTGGAGTACTCCCACGTCTCCCCCGGCGCGTGGGCCGGGGCGGTCGTGGCGAGCCCCTCGACCCGCCGGGCCAGCTCGTCGGCGCCGCCCTCGCCGTCGGCGAACGAGGAGTTCCCCTGCATCGTGGAGAACCCGCTCGTGTGGCTGAGCAGCTGCTCCACGGTGATGGCGGCGCCAGGGCCGGCCGAGAAGGGCTCGAGATAGTCCGACACCGGGGCGTCCAGGGCGACGTCCCCGGCCTCGACCAGCTGCATCACCGCCAGCGCCGTGACGCTCTTGGTGATCGAGCCGGACATGAACGGCGTGTCCGGGGTGACGGCGGTGTCGCCCCCGGCCCGGACCACACCGCGCGCGCCCACCTCGGTGACCTCGCCGTCGGACACCACCGCGTAGGCCATCCCGGGTGCGCCCGAGGCGGCCATCTCGGCGTCGATCACGTCGTCGATCGAGCCCTGGGGCACTGCGGACCCGAGGCCGAGCGCGAGGACGGCCACCAGCTGCCGCAGCATGTCGGACCTCTCCGTGGCGCGGACGCGGACCCGAACAGCAACGTACCCAGTCGCGGGTGCGAGGAGGCCGTGCAGCCGCGGGTCGTGACGCGACTGCGACGACAACTGCCGCGCCGAACCTTCCGCGGCAGGTGCCCGTGCTCAGTCCAGGGTCAGCAGCGGCTTGACGTCGAGGATGCGGGCGAGCAGCCCGTTGACGAACGCGCCGGACTCCTCGGTCGACAGCGACCGCACGAGCTCGACCGCCTCGGAGATCGCGACGCCGGCCGGCACGTCGTCGGACCACAGCAGCTCGTAGGTCGCGATGCGCAGCACGTTGCGGTCCACCGCGGGCATCCGGTCGAGCGTCCACCCCTCGGAGTAGGTGGAGAGGAGGTCGTCGATGCGCTCGCGGTGCTCGACGACGCCCCACACGAGCTCGGAGGTGTAGGGGTTCAGCGGCGGGTCGACCTGCTCGGCGCGGGCGTCGAGCACCTCGACGGCCGGCACCCCGCGGACGTCGGCCTCGAACAGGACGTCGAGCGCCCTCTTGCGGGCCTTGCCCCGGGCGGTCACGGCTAGTTGACCCGGCCCAGGTAGGAGCCGTCGCGGGTGTCGACCTTCACCTTGGTGTCGGACTCGATGAACAGCGGCACCGCGATCTCGGCGCCGGTCTCGAGGGTCGCGGGCTTGGTGCCGCCGGTGGAGCGGTCGCCCTGAAGGCCCGGCTCGGTGTACGTGATCATCAGCTCGACCGCGGCGGGGAGCTCGACGTAGAGCGGCGCGCCGTCGTGGGTGGCCACGATCGCGGTCTGCCCCTCGAGCATCCACTTGGAGTTGTCGCCGACGACGTCGTCCGGGACGTGCAGCTGCTCGTAGGAGTCGGTGTCCATGAACACCCAGTCGTCGCCGTCGCGGTAGAGGTACTGCATGTCGCGCTTGTCGACGTTGGCGGTCTCGACCTTCACGCCGGCGTTGAACGTCTTGTCGACGACCTTGCCGCTGAGCACCGCCTTGAGCTTGGTGCGGACGAAGGCCGGGCCCTTGCCGGGCTTGACGTGCTGGAACTCGACGACGGTCCACAGCTGGCCGTCGATGTTGAGCACGAGGCCGTTCTTGAGGTCGTTGGTGGTGGCCACTGGGGTCTCCCGGTCGGGTCCGTCCCGGGGCGGGAGGACGAGGTCTAGAGGACGAGAAGCTCGCGGGTGGTCGTGGTGAGCGACACGGGCCCGCCGGTCCGCACGACGAGGGTGTCCTCGATGCGGACCCCGCCGCGTCCGGGGAGGTAGACCCCCGGCTCGACGGTCACCGGCGTGCGGTCCACGAGGATACCGTCCGCGGCGTACCCGATCATCGGCGCCTCGTGGATGTCCAGGCCCACCCCGTGGCCCAGGCCGTGACCGAAGTGCTCGGCGTGCCCGGCCGCCGCGATCACCGACCGTGCCGCGTGATCGACGTC
Organism: Frankiales bacterium; assembly: GCA_016125335.1. Taxonomy (NCBI): domain Bacteria; kingdom Bacillati; phylum Actinomycetota; class Actinomycetes; order Frankiales; species Frankiales bacterium. The sequence continues at coordinate 59,331 of WGLY01000011.1, read as the reverse complement.
ACGCAGGCCGGCCCCCACCCCGAGGGCTGCGACGCCGGCCCGCTGCGCCTCGGCCACGAGCGCGTGCAGCTCGCTCTGCCACGCGGCGGGGGGCCGGCCCACCACGAAGGTGCGGGTCTCGTCCGCGTGGTATCCCGCGGAGAGGGCGCCGAAGTCGATCTTGAGCAGGTCGCCCGCCTCGACCGGCCGGTCGGTGGGGCTGTGGTGCGGGATCGCCGAGTGCGGGCCGGCGGCCACGATGCTGTCGAAGGACACGGCCTCGGCGCCGTGGTCGAGCATGAGCGCCTCGAGCCGGCGGGCGAGCTCGCGCTCCGTGAGCCCGGGCCGCACCTGCGGCAGCAGGTCGGCGAGCGCGGCGTCGCTGATGCGGCACGCCTCGGCGAGCGCCGCGAGCTCGGCGTCGTCCTTCACCACGCGCAGGCCCTCGACGAGCCCGCTCGTCGCGGTCAGCCCGAGGTCGCGGTGGGCCGCCTGCACCGCGGCGTGCAGCGACACCGTGAGGTGCTCGGCCTCGAAGCCCAGCCGGGAGAGCCCTGCGCCCGTCGCGTACGCCGCTCCGCCGAGCACCACGCCGCGGTCGATCACGACGTCGATGCCGGGGCACTCGGTCTCTACCTGGGTGCGGTAGCGGAAGTCCGTCACGAGCCGGTCCCCGTCCGCGTCCTGTGCGACGACGACGGCGCCGTTCGACCCGGTGAAGCCGGTGAGGTAGCGGACGTTGGAGGGCGCCGAGACGAGCAGGGCGTCGAGCCCCGCCTCCCGCAGCAGGTCCCGGACCCGCTCGCGGCGGGCCGTCCCGGGCGGGGCCGCCCCGGCAGGGGACGCGGTGCTCGTGGTCACGGCCGTCAGCCTAGGGGCGGGGCTGCCCGCGCCCGCGGTGGGCGGCGGGGGTCAGACCCGGGCGGCGACGGCGCGCAGCGCCAGCACGTAGGAGTCGAGCCCGAACCCGGCGATGGTGCCGGTCGCGACGGCGGCCACCACGCTGGTGTGCCGGAACTCCTCGCGCGCCGCGGGGTTGGAGATGTGCACCTCCACCAGCGGGGCGGTCGCCTGCGCGCACGCGTCGCGCAGGGCGTACGAGTAGTGGGTGAACGCCGCCGGGTTGAGCACCACCGGGGTGGCCGAGTCGGCCGCCTCGTGCAGCCACCGGACGAGCTCGGCCTCGTCGTCGGTCTGGCGCACCTCCACCTCGAGCCCGAGCGCGGCGCCCTCGGAGACGCACAGCTCGCGCAGGTCGTCGTACGTGGAGGCGCCGTAGACGTCGGGCTCCCGCGAGCCGAGCCGCGCGAGGTTCGGGCCGTTGAGGACGAGCACGCGGGTCATGGGGTCTCCTCCGAGATCTCGCGGTAGGCCGCGACGAGAAGGTCCGGGTCCGGGCCCTCGAGCAGCCCCGGGCGGCCGATGCCGTCGAGCACGACGAACCGCAGGAGGTCGCCGCGGGACTTCTTGTCCACACGCATCGCCTCGAGCAGCGCGTCGAAGCGGCCCCCGGCGTACCGGGTCGGCAGGGCGAGCGAGCGCAGAATGCTGGCGTGCCGCTCGGCGTCGGCGTCGGGCAGGCGGCCGGCCAGCCGGGCGAGCGCGGCGACGTAGCAGAGCCCGACGCTCACCGCGTGGCCGTGCCGCCAGCGGTACCCCTCGACGAGCTCCACCGCGTGCCCGAAGGTGTGGCCGTAGTTGAGCACCTCGCGGCCCAGGCCGCCGGCGCGCGACTCGCGCAGGTCGTCGGCCACGACGACGGCCTTCACGGTCACCGCGCGCTCGACCAGCTCGCGCAGCACCGGCCCCTCGGCGTCGACCGCCACGGCGGGGTCCTGCTCCACGAGGTCGAGGATCACCGGGTCCGAGGTGAGCCCCACCTTGACCACCTCGGCGAGCCCGGCCACGAGGTCGTCGGCGGGCAGGGTCATGAGGGCGTCGAGGTCGCAGAGCACCAGCGCGGGCTCGTGGAACGCGCCCACGAGGTTCTTACCCTCGGCGGTGTTGATCCCGGTCTTGCCGCCCACGGCCGCGTCGACCATGCCGAGCAGCGACGTGGGCACGGACACGAACCGCACGCCGCGCAGCCACGTGGCGGCCACGAACCCGGCGAGGTCGGTGGTGGCTCCCCCGCCGACGCCCACCACGAGGTCGGAGCGGGTGAACCCGGCCCGGCCCAGCGCGGCCCAGCACTGCTCGGCCACCCGCGCGGTCTTGCCGGCCTCGGCGTCGGGGATGGCGAGCGGCAGCGGCTCGACGCCGGACTCCGCCAGGGCCTGCGCCAGCCGGCGGCCGTCGCCCTCGCGCGAGGCGGGATGGATCACCGCCGCCCGCCTCGTGGACGGGGTCAGCGCCTCGGCGAGCAGGTGGTCGAGGCCGCGGCCGACGACGACGTCGTAGGGCCGCTCGCCGGCGACGGTGATGCGGGTGCTCTCAGCCATCGGCCCGGTCCAGCCCGAGTCCGGCGAGGACGAGGTCGGCCACCTCGTCGGGGGTGCGGTCCTCGGTGTCGACCACGAGCCGGGCCACCTCGGCGTAGAGCGGTGCCCGCTCGCCCACGAGCGTCGCGAGCCGGCCGCGCACGTTGCCGAGCAGCACCGGCCTCGGCACGTCCAGGCCCACGCGGTGCGCCCCCGCCGCCGCGCCCACCTGGAGCCACACGGTGGGCTGGTCCGCGAGCAGCGCGCGGGTGCCGGCGTCGAGCACCGCGCCGCCGCCGAGGGCGAGCACGCCGTCGTGCTCGTCGAGCGCGCGCGCCACGGCGCTGCGCTCGAGGTCGCGGAAGTGCGCCTCGCCATGCTCCACGAAGATGTCCGGCACGCTGGTCCCCGCCGCGCGCTCGACGTCCTGGTCCGTGTCGCGGAAGGCGACGCCGAGGCGCTCGGCCAGCAGCGTGCCCACCGTCGTCTTGCCCGAGCCGGGGACGCCGACGAGCACCACGCGAGGAGCCACCGGACTACGACACCACGAGTGCGGCCCGGTAGGCAGCCGCGTTGCGGGCGGTCTCGGCGACCGAGTCGCCGCCGAACTTCTCGAGCACGGCGTCGGCGAGCACGAGGGCCACCATCGCCTCGGCCACCACGCCGGCGGCCGGCACGGCGCACACGTCGGAGCGCTGGTTGATCGCCTGGGCCGGCTCACCGGTCGCGACGTCGACGGTCCGCAGCGCGCGCGGGATCGTCGAGATCGGCTTCATGGCGGCGCGCACGCGCAGCACCTCGCCCGTCGTCATGCCGCCCTCGGTGCCGCCGCTGCGTCCGGACAGCCGACGCACGCCGGACTCCCCCGGCACGATCTCGTCCTGCGCCAGCGAGCCCCGGGTGCGGGCGAGGTCGAAGCCGTCGCCGACCTCCACGCCCTTGATGGCCTGGATGCCCATGAGCGCGGCGGCGAGGCGCGCGTCGAGCCGCCGGTCCCAGTGCACGTGGCTGCCGAGGCCCGGCGGGAGCCCGTGGACGACGACCTCCACGACTCCCCCGAGGGTGTCGCCGTCCTTGTGCGCGGACTCCACCTCCGCCTGCATGGCCGCGCTCGCGCCGGGGTCCAGGCAGCGCGCCGGGTCGGCGTCGATCCGGTCGAGGTCGTCGGGCCCGGGCACCGAGCCGGGCGGGGCCGACGCCGCGCCGAGCTCGACGACGTGCGAGAGCACGTGCGCGCCGACGGTCTGCGCGAGGAAGGCCTTGGCCACGGCGCCGAGCGCCACGCGGGCGGCGGTCTCCCGCGCGCTCGCACGCTCGAGCACCGGACGGGCGTCGTCGAAGCCGTACTTCTGCATGCCCACGAGGTCGGCGTGGCCGGGGCGGGGCCGGGTGAGCGGCGCGTTGCGCGCCACGCCCTCGAGCTCGGCCGGATCCACCGGGTCCGCCGACATCACGGTCTCCCACTTGGGCCACTCCGTGTTGCCCACCTCGACCGCGACCGGACCGCCCATCGTGCGACCGTGCCGCACACCGCCGAGCAGCCGCACCTCGTCGCGCTCGAACTTCATCCGCGCACCGCGACCGATCCCGAGCCGGCGGCGGGCGAGGTCGCGCTCGAGGTCCGCCGTGGTGACCTCGACACCGGCCGGGAGCCCCTCGAGGATCGCGACGAGGGCAGGGCCGTGCGACTCCCCCGCGGTCAGCCAGCGCAGCATGGCCCGAATCCTGTCATGCGCGGAGGTCCCGGCACGGACGAGGGCCGCCCCGCGGACGGGACGGCCCTCGTGGTGCTGGGGGTGACGGTCAGGGGCTGACCGTCTGCGGCGAGTTCACGCACACCGGCACGCTCTGGTCGCCGAAGAGCACTCCGACGCACTGGCCGTTGAAGACCGAGTACATCATGAAGTTCGTCGCGAACAACTGGCCGACGCCGACGCTGTAGGGCTTGCCGTCCACCGCGATCGTCGCCTTCTGCCCCTTCGCGTCGATCTTCGACACGGCCAGGGTCACCGAGGGCGTGGCCGGCGGCGTCGCCGGGGTCACCGGGCTGGTGGGGGCGCTCGACGGCGTCCCGGCCGACCCGCTGCCGCTCGAGGCCGTGCTGGCCGGCTTCGGCGCGAACAGCGGCTTGAACGGGTCGCGGTTGGTGAGCGACGCCGAGGCCGGCCGCACGACGGCGGGCTTGGCCTTGGTCGGGCTCGCCGACGGCGAGGCGGCCGCGGCGGGCGCGCTGGCCGGCGGTGCCGCAGTGGGCACCGGGTCCGAGGACCCGGAGCTCATGAGGAAGTAGGCACCGGCACCGACCACGAGGGCGGCGGCGACACCGCCGACGGCGAGCAGCGCCCGGCGGTTGCTGCCGGACTCGACGCTCGTCGCTGCGGGCGCCGGCGCGGCGGCGCCGCCGTCAGGACTGGGGAACATGGGCTCGGACATCGTGGCTCCAGACCCTCAGCTCGGGGAGACGGCGTTGGTGACGGGGACGGAGGCGGACGACGACGCCGGAGGCGCCACGATCCCGCCGGGGTTGGCCATGAACACGGCCGAGGAGACGTTGGTGGTGAGCGACACGGCACCGGTGGTGTTGTCGACCGACCGGCTGATGTCCAGCCCGGTGACGAGCATCGCGCGCTGCATGCCCTCGACCGCGTTGAGGAACAGCCGCGTGTTCGCGAAGGTGCCCTCGACCTGCATCGAGATCGGGATCGACGACACGGCGCCCGGGGCGGACAGCGGGTTGCTGTCGCCCTTGGCCGCGGCCGCGCCCGCCTGGCCCGACGCGATCACGCCGGGGGTCTGGAGCTGGATGGACACCAGCGTGACGCCGGACGCCTTGGCGACCTTCGAGATCTGGCGCAGCAGCGACGGCTCGTCCGGCGTCTGCGGGATCCGGGTGCGGATCGACGCGATCTTGCTCTGCAGGCTGGGCAGGTCGGAGTACTGCGCCTTGAGCTGGGCGATCTGCGACTCCGCGGCCTGGTTGGCCACGGCGACACGGTCGGCCTGCGCGTTGATGTCCTCGGCGTTGCTCTGCTGCGGCGAGACGAGCAGGAACCAGCCGGCGGCCAGCACGCCGAGCGACGCGGCGGCGGCTCCGGCGTACCACTTCTGCGTGGCGGAGATGGCCATGGTCAGCTGCCCTTCACGTCATAGCGGTGGCTGAGCGCCTTGCTGCTCACGGTCGCCGAGGCGGCGAAGGTGATCGACTTCGGCTGCGTGCTCGTGGTGGCGGCGGAGGAACCCGCCGCGGCCGTGCTGTTCTGCGCCGCCTGGGCCGTCGTGGCGAACGGGTCGATGAGGCCGGTGTTGCGGCTGATCGCCTCGAGGAAGGCGGCGAGGCGGCCGTTGGTGAGCGCCTCGCCCTCGTAGCTGATCGTCCCGATGCCGGGGTTGCCCAGCACGCTGCTCGTCGAGCTGGTCGAGGCGGGCGCCCCGGTCGTGCTGGCCGCCTGCGGCGCCTGGCCGCTCACCGTGCCCTTGAGACTGGTGAGCGAGGCGCCGGACGGCATCGTGAGCGCGAGGTTGTTGAGGATCGTCGACCAGCGCACCTCGCCGCCGAGCGCCGTGACCTGCTGGGTCTGCGCCGCCACGAGCTCGGCCTGCACCTTGGGCACGTCGGCGTACTTCGCGGCCTCGGCGGCCAGCTGCGCGCTGCGCGCCTGGGCCGAGTCCAGCTGCTCCTGGGCCGAGCTGACCTCGCCCGCCGCCATCATGTAGAGGCCGCCGACGACCGCGACGGAGGCCGCCGCTGCGACCACGAGGACCCCGCGGGCGCGCCGCACCTGGACCTCGCGGGCGATCTGCTCGGGGATGAGGTTGACCCTCGGGAAGGACGCGGCCGGCGCGTCCATCGGGGCGGGCTCGTGCACCGCCGCGCTCTGGGGGGCCTCGACCTCGGCGGTCTGGCCCCTGCGGCCGAAGGACACCATCACACCGCTCCCATCGCGAGGCCGACGGGCACGGCGGCCAGCGGCTCGACGAACTGCACCTGCTCGGGCGCGAGGCCCGTCTTGCCGACCGTCAGCGTCTGGAACGCCCGGCCGTACTCCACCTGCGTGCGCACCGCGGTCGCGAGCCGCTGGGCGAGCCCGTCGGCGAGCGAGCCGCCGCCGCTGAGCACGAGCCGCGACAGCGGCCGGCTGCCGCTGGTGGCGATGTAGTAGTCGACCGATCCGCGCACCTCGTCGACGAACTCGGCGAGGGCCTGGTCGATGACGCGCTTGGCCTCGCCGGCGGCCGGGGCGGACAGCGCCGCGTGGTCGCGCTTGAGCCGCTCGGCCTCGGCGGTGGGGATGCCGAGCCGCTCGACCATGACGCCGGTGATGTCGTCGCCGCCGAGCAGCAGGATGCGCACGAACTTGGGCACGCCGGCCTCGTGGACCACGATGTTGGTCACGCGGGCGCCGACATCGACCACGGCCTCGGGGCCGGAGAGCCCCAGCGGGTCGTTGGTGCCGGCGGAGCGCAGGACCGCGAAGGGCGTGAGGTCGGCCGTGGTCACCTTGAGCCCGGCCTTCTGGCAGGCCCGGATCGAGCCGAGGACCATGTCCTCGCTCGCGGCGACCAGCAGACCGCGGATCAGCCGCGAGCTCTCCGCCGTCGTCTCCTCGAGCGGGACGAAGTCGAGCACCGCCTCGTCGATCGGCATCGGCACCAGGTCGGCGACCTGGAACTTCAGGGACGCGCGCAGCTCCGACTCGGGCATCCAGGGCACCTGCACCAGGCGCACGAACACCTTCTGGTTGGAGATGCCGAGGACGACGTCCTTCTTGGTGAACTTGGCGCGCGACCACAGCACCTTGAGCGCGTCGGCCACGGCGTCGGGGTCGGCAACCTCCCCGTCACGCACGGCGCCGGGAGGGAGCCCTACCTGACCGAACCGGTCCAGGACGGCAGAGCCCTTCGCCACAGTCACCTGCGCCGCTCGTACGCTCGACGTGCCGATGTCGAGTCCGATCGCGGTTCGACCAGCCACGGTTCTCACCTCTCGCCCGCCACCACGGATGCGGTGACTCTTCCTCTCCGCTTTCGGCGGATGGTGAGCCGGGCTTGAGCGTCACGAGCGGACGAACGAGAGGGAACCTGTGAGCCCGCCGGGACGGGCACCTGGGGTCACAGACCGGCGAGCGAGGTGTACCAGTCGATGACGTCCTGGCCCCACAGCAGCGCCAGGTAGGTCCCGAGCAGCATGAACGGGCCGAAGGGCACCTTGGTCTTGCGCCCGCTGCGGCTGCGGACCATGACCACCACCCCCACGACCGAGCCGATGAGGAACGCGAAGAACGTCGCGATGACGGCCAGCGGCCAGTTGACCCATCCGAGGTACATGCCGAGCACGCCGGCGAGCTTCACGTCGCCGAACCCCATGCCGGCCGGGTAGATGAAGGCCAGCAGGAAGTAGAAGGCGAACAGCCCCGCGCCGGTGAGCACCGCGTGCAGCAGGTCGTCCCACCTGCCCTCCACGACGGCAGGGAGAAGCAGCAGCGCGAACGTCACGACGTAGGACGGGAGCACGATGGCGTCGGGGAGGCGTCGGACGTCGAGGTCGATGGCGGCCAGGGCGACGGCGATGCCGGCGAGGTAGAGGTAGGCCGGCAGCTCCCACGACCAGCCGGCCCACCAGGCGGTGAGGGCGAACAGCAGGCCCGTGCCGAGCTCGACCAGCGGGTAGCGCGCGGAGATCGGCTCGCCGCAGGTGCGGCAGCGCCCGCGCAGCACCAGCCACGAGACCACGGGGACGTTGTCGCGCGCACCGAGCTCGGTGCCGCACCGGGGGCAGCGGGAGCGCGGCCGCACCACCGACTCGCCCCTCGGCACGCGGTGGATCACCACGTTGAGGAACGAGCCGATGAGCAGGCCGAGCACCCCCGCCGCGACGACGAGGAAGGCCACGAGGGGTCAGCCTAGGTAGTTGCCGGACGGGTCGTACGCCGGCGTGAGCTCACCGGTGTGTCGCGGGCCCCACTTGGCGTTGGTCCACTGCGGGAAGTAGGGCGGCGAGGAGTACTTCAGGCGGGAGTCGTACTTGTACAGCTTGATGTACCCGGCCGAGCCCTGGCCGACGATGCCGCGCCAGCGCTGGGCGATCGACCCGAGCACCATGAGCGTCCCGGAGCCGCTGCCCTTGTTGTACTCCTGCACCCAGAAGCTGTGCTGGAGGGTCTGGATCGAGGCGTCGATCTGGATCCCCTTGGTGGGGTTGACCGTGCCGGTCGACGGGTCGGTGTAGCGGTGCGGCCAGCCGGACACCTCGGAGGGGGAGCCCTTCCAGTCCCACGTGGTGGTGGTGGTCTGCTTCTTCCCGGAGCCCGTCGTCACGGTGGTGCTGACCCAGGTGTCGACGTACGGGTGGTACACCTCGACCGAGTTGCCCGCGACGAGGCCGACCAGGTCCGTGCCGTTGATCCCGTTCGAGAGCACGAGGTCGCCCGTGACGGTGATCGAGTTCTCCGCCGCCAGCGTCACGCGGCCCTTCACGTTGCCCTCGATGTAGAGGTTCCCGACACCGCAGAACTGGCTCGGCCGGAGCATGTTCTGGTCGTAGGTGTAGGACGTGGTGTCGCTGCCCGCGTACGTGCCCAGGGGCAGGCCGTCGCCGATCTCGCCGGACAGGCACCGGTGCGCGGCGCTGCCGGCGCTGTCGTAGATCACCATGTCGTTGGGCACGGGCAGGTTGGACTGCATGTAGCCGTTGGCCGCGGTGAACGTCCCGCAGTTGGCGCCCACCGACTTGCCGGCGCTGTCCTTGCTCCAGACCGTCATCGTCCCCGCCGGCGAGGCGTTGAACTTGATCCGGGTAGCACCGTAGTAGTGGCAGCCGGGGTAGGTGGCGAACTTGGCGGACGTGTCGTCGAGGTAGAGCGGGTCGACGTACTTCGGCGGGATCGGGTTCGACACCGAGCCGAAGATCGGCGTGGGGCCGCCGCTGCGCACGCAGCCGGCGTAGCTCGGCGGCGTGGCGGTGGCGCACGACGGGGCGGAGGTCTCGTAGGAGGCCTGAAACGTCGCGCCCGCCGCGTTCATCTTGGGCAGGTCGTTGAAGTGCACCTTGCCGTCGAGCACGTCACCGCTGGCGAAGCCGATCTCCACGCAACCGGAGTTCGCCCGGTCGTAGCCGCCGATGGGCGGGCTGTACCAGTAGATGTCCTTCTGGGCGCCGTTGGAGCCGCAGAAGTACTTGTTCGTGCCGCTGGGGTAGACGAACTGGTTGGCCGGGTCCGCGTGCTCGAGGTCGGTGTAGTAGAGGAAGTCGGTGGAGCCGCCGCGGCCGATGGCCGCCTCGACGGTGCGCGTCTCGTTGCCCGAGCGCCCGGTCGAGCTCACGCTGATCGTGCCGTTCTTGTCCAGGTTGCTCGCGTCGACGTCGTAGTGGAACGCGGGGCCGTTGGGCTCGGTCGCCACCACGGGCACCCATCCGGTGGGGGTGGCGGAGGTCCAGCCGCAGGTGTTGCCCGGCTGGTTGGGGCCCTTGAGCGCCGGGTTGGTGCAGTCCCAGATGCGGCCGTAGTTGTCGTTGCGGTTGAGCCGGGCGACGTAGTCCTCGATGCCGGCCTGGGCAGCGGACAGCGCGCTGCCCCAGTCCTGGCCCTTGTGGGCCACGACGTTGGTCTGGATCGCGTAGGCGGTAGCGGCGGCCACGAGCATGGCCACCACCATCATCCAGCCCATCACCATGACGAGCGCGACACCGGCGTCGGAGCGCCGGAGCCTGCGGAGCACTCGGTTCATCTCAGGTCCCATCCGTGCGGACGACGCTGTCGGCGTTGGGCAGGGCGACGCGCTGGAGCAGCGTGGCGCCGGCGACGTTGGCGCCCCCGGCGTCGAGCACCGTGAGCTGGACGTCGATGCTGTCCACGAGCTTGAGCTGGCCGGAGGTGAGCACCCCGCCCGATCCCATCGCCATCGCGGTGTTGGGGTTCAGGGCGGTGTAGTAGCTGAAGACCGGGCTCGTCGTCTGGACCCCGGTGGCCAGCACGGTGGAGCGCACGATGCACGTCGCGCTGGGCGTGCAGTAGTGGTAGCCGCTGGCGTCCGGCGTCGGCGAGTCCGGCTTCTGGATCGTCTCGCTGAGCACGCCGTTGACCACCTGGTAGGTCACGCGGCTCGGGCCCACGCTGTTCTTGGGGTTGTTCACGTCGGCGTAGAACTGCACGGAGGTGGGCGATCCCACGAGGAACGCCGCGTCGGTGCAGACCGAGAGCGTGCAAGTGGTGGTCAGCTGGCTCTGGAGCACCGCCGTGCGCAGGTTGCGCGTGACCCGCTCCATCGCGATGGTCGCCTGGTTGGTCTGGTCGAGCCGCTCGTGCACGCCGAGCGAGATGCGCTGGCCGGCGGTGACCATGGTGATGAGCACCGTCACCAGCATGCCGAGGACCAGCGCAGTGACGGACAGCTCTGCCATGGTGACGCCGGCGTCGCCGCGGCGGGCCGCCTCGAGGCGGCGACGGGTGCGCGTCAGCATCACGCACCGTCCAGGGTGACGACGCCGCCGGTGGAGGCGTCGAGCTGCACGATGCCGGTCACCGGGCCGCTGCCGATGGTGGCGGTGAGCGTCCACGTCCCGTACGGGAGCGAGGTGTTGAGCACGCCCGCAGCGCTTGTGCCCAGCGTGAGCGTGCCGTCGCCGGCCGGGCAGCTGCCCGACCCGCTGTAGGTGGCGGTGACCGGGACGTCCACGGGGGCCCCCAGGTAGGTGGTCGTGATGGCGACGGCCTGGAGTGCTGCCGTGGTGTTGGTGGTGGTGCCCTTGGCCGGCTTCAGGGGCGCCGGACGCGTGCCGGTCAGGCCGGGGTCGCTGTCCGTGCAGCTGCCGGCCCAGACCGAGTAGCCGGAGGCGAACGGCCAGAGCGGCCCGACCTGTGCCGTGCCGGTCGCGTCAGGAGCGAACGTCGAGACGCCGCTGGGCAGGATGCCGGCGTTGCCGAACGCCACGGCGGGCAGCGTGGCCGGGAGCGAGAACCCGGCCGGCGGGGTCAGGGTCGCGCGGAACGAGACGCCGAGGTCGTAGGTGAAGCTGCGCACCACGAGGCTGCCGATGCTGACGGCGACGGCCTGGCTGGTCGAGCCGTTGAAGGCGATGTAGCCGCTCGAGCCCTCGGTGAGCGACACGGTGTAGGTGCCTGCCTTGCTCAGCACGAACGTCGCGCACCCGTCGGGGCCTGTGGTGTCGGAGAAGGTGCCCGCGGGGCCGGTGGCGGTCACCGTGCGGCCGGCGTTCGCGTTGCCGTCGCGGTTGACCACCTTGATGGCGAGGTAGCCGTTGCTCGAGTTGAGCACGCTCTTGGGCGGGGTGAGCACGGTGTCGGAGGTCACCGGCGGGACACTTCCCATGTTCGGCCAGGTCACCTCGACGTGGACGCTGATGCTCGGGTACGTCACGATGCTGCCGCCGTCGCAGGCGCTGACGCCGTTGCCGGTGACCAGCCAGGCCACCTGCCGCTTGACGGTGTAGGGCACGTTGTCGACCACGAGCGCCCCGGTCTGGCCGGGCAGCGGCGCCCCGTCGACGGTGTCGCCGGTGTTCATCACGTCCAGGGGCGCGGTGTCGCTGGAGTGGAACCAGTTGCGCACCACCTCGATCTCGCGTGTGGCGAGGTTCGCGGCGGCGCTGCGCTCCTTGGACGTCATGGCCGACTTCTGCACGGCGAGCAGTCCGGCGCCCACGGCGGCGGAGAGCACCAGCAGCAGCGAGAACGCGACCATGATCTCGATGAGGGTCACGCCGTCGTCGTCGCGGCACCGTGCGACGCGCGTGGCCAGCGAGTCGATGCGCATGCGGCGCCCCTCCCAGGATCTCGATCGGCTCTTGCGGTCATCGGACGGGCGTGCGCGCGGCTTGAGCCAGCGGTGCGCCCCGATGGAGCGAGTGGGTGACCCGGGCCCACGACCGTGCGGTCCGCCCCGTCACGCGGTGCGGGGTGGCACCCGGGAAGCTCCCGGGCACCACCCCGCACGAGGTGCGCGTTGTGCGCAATCAGCACTTGCCCTCGGCGGTCGCGAGGTCGGCGTACGAAGTCGGCTGGAGGCCGCCCTTGGCCTTGCTGTAGACCCACCAGGCGTCGGAGACGTTGGTGTTGTTCGCGATCAGGCAGAAGGTGTTGCTGCCCGCGGCGGCGCCCTGGTAGACGTCGACGTTCTGCGAGCCGGTGAACTCGAAGCCGGCGATCACCTTGGTGCCGTCGAGCACGCCGCTGGCCGAGAGCTTGTCGCCCTGGGCGCCGAGCAGGACCTTGGTGAAGTCGCCGCCCTGGTCGACGGCCGAGGACTCGACCGCGAGGCCGAAGTTCGACACGTCGGTCTTGGCGGCCGAGTTCCAGCCGTTCTTGCGCTGGTTGAGGAACGTCGGGATCGCGATCGCGGCGAGGATGCCGATGATGATCATGACGACGAGGAGCTCGATGAGGGTGAAGCCCTCGTCCTTCTTCTCGATCGCCGTGCGGACGCGAGAGAGCATGGTCTTGTCCTTCCGGATGAGGTTTTCGACCGACCCGCGTCGGCCGCACCGTGATCAAGGCATCGGCGCTGCCCCGGGGACCTTGAGTCCTCCGAGAGGTTGATTTCGCCTCCACCGGTCGGTCGTGACGTCCCCGTGACCGGGCGCGCGACGCAGGCCCACGCACGAGGACCCGGGATCGAGTCCCGGGTCCTCTCGGTGCGGTGCGGTGCCGGTCAGCACTTGCTCTCGGCGGTCGCCAGGTCGGCGTACGAGGTCGGCTGCAGGCCGCCCTTGCCCTTGCTGTAGACCCACCACGCGTCGGAGACGTTGGTGTTGTTCCCGACCAGGCAGAAGTCCGAGCCGGCCGGGGCGGCGCCGAGGTAGACGTCGACGTTCTGCGAGCCGGTGAACTCGAAGCCGGCGATCACCTTGGTGCCGTCGAGCACGCCGTTGGCCGCGAGCTTGTCGCCCTGGGCGCCGAGCAGGACCGCGGTGAAGTCGCCGCCCTGGTCGACGGCGGAGGACTCGACCGCGAGGCCGAAGTTCGACACGTCGGTCTTGGCCGCCGAGTTCCAGCCGTTCTTGCGCTGGTTGAGGAACGTCGGGATCGCGATCGCGGCGAGGATGCCGATGATGATCATCACGACGAGGAGCTCGATCAGGGTGAAGCCCTGCTCCCCCTCGTCGCGGGTGGTGCGGATACGAGCGAGCATGCCCGTCCCCTTCCGTGCTGGTGCTGGAGCGGCCCTGGACGGCCGGTCCGACACCGTGTGATCGGCTCCGGCGCCACCCGGTCTTGACGGTCGGCTGCCACGACCTGCCGGGAGTACGCCGGACGGCGTAGCGCCGGCGTCGAGGGGACCGGGACGCGGGACGGCCCGGGACCACCAGGGGTCCCGGGCCGTCCCGCCCGTCCAGCGATCGGCTCACGCGCACTGGGCGGCGGCCGCCACCGGTGTGGCCTTCGGCAGTGGCATGAGGCCGCCGTGCTTGCGGCTGTAGGTCCACCACGCGTCGCTCACGTTGGAGTTGTTGGCGATGATGCAGAAGTCCGTGGGCGACGGTGCCGCGCCCAGGACGACGGTCACGTCCGTGGTGCCGCTGAACTCGAAGCCGGACGCCAGCTTCGCGGCGTAGAGGGTCTGCCCGGAGGCCAGGACGTTGCCCGGCGTGGTGAGCAGGACGGCCGTGAAGCTGCCGCCGTGGTCGACACCGGAGGACTCGACGGCCAGGCCGAAGTTGGCCAGGTCGGTCTTCGCGGCAGCGTTCCAGCCGTTCTTGCGCTGGTTGAGGAACACCGGGATCGCGATGGCGGCGAGGATGCCGATGATGATCATGACGACGAGGAGCTCGATGAGCGTGAAGCCCCCTTCCCTCTCGTCGGTCTGTGTGCTGAGGCGAGCGATCATGTGCCCGAGCCCTTCTGGGGGACGGCCGGCCCGGCGCGCCCGTGCCGTGCCGACCCGGCACGCGCCTCACGACGAAGGCGTGCACCGAGCCGGCCCGCCCGCCTCGCGGCGGGTGCGCCCGTGCGCGTCGGGGTCGACCGACGAACTGCTATGACCCTGGGAACGTCGGGCCCCGGTGCTCCTCCATTGAGACCGCCACGCCCGCAGGTCACCCGTTCGGTGCCCGCTGGGGGCCGATCTCGTCCGTTCGGCGGGGGCCGGCCCGACGAACGACCTCCCCCGGGGGGCGCAGCGACGGGGGCCCCGGCGCCGCTCGCCGAAGCCCCCGTCGGGGAGGTGAGGACCTACTTGATGAGGTCGAAGATCTTGAAGATCGGCATGTAGAGGGCGATGATCATCGACCCGACCAGGCCGCCGAGCACGGCGATCATCAGCGGTTCGATGAGCGCCGTCAGCTGCTCCGTCGTCGACTCCACCTCGGCGTCGTAGAAGTCGCTGATCTTGTGCAGCATCGTGTCCAGCGCGCCGGTGTCCTCGCCGACCGCCAGCATCTGCACCACCATGGCCGGGAAGATGTCGTGCTTGCTCAGCGGCTCGGTGAGGCTCTCACCGCTGCGGACGCTCTCCTGGATGTCGCGCACCGCGTGCGCGACCACCACGTTGCCCGAGGTGTCGGCCACGATGTCGAGGCTCTGGAGGATCGGCACGCCCGAAGCGAGCATGGTGCCGAGGTTGCGGCAGAACCGCGCCAGCGCGATCTTGCGGAACAGCTGGCCGAAGATCGGCACCTTGAGCTTGATCGGGTCGACCACCTCGCGCACGCGCTCGGTGTGCTTGACCCGCCGCCAGACGACCGAGCCGACGATCGCGACGATGACCAGCGGGATGATCGCGACCTTGAGGAAGTTGGAGAGGTTCACCAGCATCTGCGTGGGCGCCGGCAGCTCGCCGCCGAGCGAGGTGAACAGGCCCGCGAAGGTCGGCACGATGAACAGCAGCATGCCGATCGACATGAGGATCGCCATGATGAGGACGACGACCGGGTAGGTCATCGCGGACTTCACCTTGCCGCGCAGGCGGACCTCGGCCTCGTAGTTGTCGGCGATCTGGCTGAGCACCTTGTCGAGGAAGCCGCCCACCTCGCCGGCCCGGATCATGTTCACCATGAGGGGCGGGAAGACCTCGGGGTGGTGGCCCATCGAGATCGACAGCGCCGAGCCGGACTCCACTTCGAGGCGGATCTCGGTGAGGATCTCGGCGAAGGTCTTGTTGGGCTGCTGCTCCTCGAGGATCGACAGGGCGCGCAGCATCGACAGACCGGAGTTGATCATCGTCGAGAACTGCCGCGAGAAGACCGCGAGCTCCTTGAGCGACACCTTGGCGCCCAGCTTGGGGAGCTTGAGCTCCATCTGGAGGCCGCTGTTCTTGACCACGGAGATCTTGACCGGGGCGTAGCCCATGCTCTTGAGCTTGGAGGCCACGGCCGCCGGCGAGTCGGCGTCGATCTTGCCCGTGACGATGGAGCCCGAGCGGTCCCGGACGGCGTACTCGTAGGTGGCGGTTGCTGCCATGATCCTGGTCCTCTCCCGACCGCTCAGGCCCGGCCGCAGAGCCGGTTGAAGTCCTCGATGTGGTGGCACTTCTCCAGACCGACCTCGTAGGTGATCCGGCGGGTGCGGACGAGCTCGGCCAGGTGCTGGTCGAGGGTGTGCATGCCGTGCGCGGCTCCTGCCTGCATGACGGAGTAGATCTGGTGCGTCTTGCCCTCGCGGATCAGGTTGCGCACCGCAGGCGTGACGACGAGCACCTCGGTGGCGACCACGCGGCCGTGCCCGTCGGCCGACTTGGCCAGCGTCTGGCACACGACGCCCTGCAGCGCCATCGCGAGCTGCGCCCGCACCTGCGTCTGCTGGTGCGGCGGAAACACGTCGATGATGCGGTCGATCGTCTGGGCGGCGTCCTGCGTGTGCAGGGTGGCGAAGACGAGGTGGCCGGTCTCGGCCGCGGTGAGGGCCACCGAGATGGTCTCGAGGTCGCGCATCTCGCCGACGAGGATGATGTCGGGGTCCTGGCGCAGCACGTGCTTGAGCGCGTTGGAGAACGACCAGGTGTCCTCCCCCACCTCGCGCTGGTTGACCAGGCAGCTCTTGTGCCGGTGGAGGAACTCGATCGGGTCCTCGACGGTCATGATGTGGTCGCGCCGGGTGCGGTTCGCGAGGTCGATCACCGAGGCCAGCGTGGTGGACTTGCCCGAGCCGGTCGGCCCGGTGACCAGCACGAAGCCGCGGGGCAGGTTCGCGAAGTTCGCCACCGCCGGCGGGATGCCGAGGCTCTCCAGGGACTTGATCTCGAACGGGATGATGCGGAACGCGGCGCCGAGCGCGTCGCGCTGCCGGTAGATGTTGACGCGGAAGCGCGCCCGCCCGGGCAGCGAGTACGCGAAGTCGAGCTCGAGCTGCTCCTCGAACTTCAGCCGCTGCGCCTGGGTGAGGATCGCGTAGATGACCCGCTGGAGCACGGGCGGGGTCAGCACCTCGAAGTCCTCGAGCGGCACCAGCGAGCCGCTCACCCGGACCGTGGGCTTGGCGGCGGACGTCAGGTGCAGGTCGGAGGCGCCGCGGTCGAGCATCTGGTTGAGCGCGTCGGCGAGGCTGAAGTCGTCGTCGCGCACCTGCTGCTCGGTGCTCTGCCGCCCGATCAGCGCCTCGTGCCCGACGGACACCGACGACGCCTGCGGGCGCGAGTCGTGCGGCACCGCGGCGGGCGCGGGCTCGGCCGGGGCCGGCTCGGCCGGCGCCACCGGGGCCGGGTAGGCCGACGCCGGGTACGCCGGCGCGGGCGCGGGGGCCGCCACCGGGGCGGTGGCCGGGGCCGGGAGGTCGACCGGCACGGCCGTCTCCGGCGCCGGCGCGGGGTAGGCGGGGGCGACGGCCTCGGGGGCGGCGTACGCCGGCGCGACGTAGGCGGGCTCCGCGGGGACGGGCTCGGCGTACGCGGGCTCGGCGTAGGCGGGCTCGGCGTAGGCCTGGGCGAGCTGCTCCGGGGGCACCGGCGAGTACGGCTCGGCCGGCGCGGCGGACGGTGCGGGCTCGTAGGGCGCGGCGGGGGGCTCGGGCGAGTACGGCGCGGGCTCGGCCGGCGCGGGGCCGCC
Organism: Frankiales bacterium; assembly: GCA_016125335.1. Classification (NCBI taxonomy): domain Bacteria; kingdom Bacillati; phylum Actinomycetota; class Actinomycetes; order Frankiales; species Frankiales bacterium. Next base: position 41,940 of record WGLY01000011.1, on the reverse strand, counting down.
GAAGGACACGATGGCCGGCTCGCCGGTCGCGGTCAGCGGCACCGACTCGGTGGGCTCTGCCGGGGGCGCGGGGTAGCCCGGTGCAGCCGGGACCGCGGTGTACGGCGTGGTCTCCACGAGCACTCCTACGACTCCGCGCCCGACACACCTCGGGCGTCCTTCGTGGCATCGGTTCGCGGAGACCTCCGCTTGAGCCTTCCGAGCACGCAGGGTGAGCGGGTCACGCGACGACGCGGAAGACCTCGTCCAGGGACGTGATGCCCTGGCTGGCCTTGAGCAGGCCGTCCTCGCGCAGCACGCGCATGCCGTGGTCGATGGCGACCGCCCCGATCGCGGTGGCCGAGGCCCGCTCGACCGTCAGCCGCTCGATGTCGTCGTCCATGGCCATGACCTCGTGCAGGGCCAGCCGGCCCTTGTAGCCGGTCTTGGCGCACGTGGAGCACCCGACCGGCCGGTAGAAGGTGGGCGCCGGGTCGCCCGGACGGGGGTTGAACCCGATCTTCTCGAGCTGCTCCTCGGTGGGCTCGTACGGCTCCTTGCACTTGGAGCACAGCCGCCGTGCGAGCCGCTGGGCGAGCACGCAGTCGACGGCCGACCCCACGAGGAACGGCTCGATGCCCATCTCGGTGAGCCGGGTGATGGCGCTGGGGGCGTCGTTGGTGTGCAGGGTCGAGAGCACCAGGTGACCGGTGAGCGAGGCCTCGATGGCGATCTGGGCGGTCTCGTGGTCGCGGATCTCGCCGATGAGCACGATGTCGGGGTCCGACCGCAGGATCGAGCGCAGGGCCGCGGCGAAGTTGAGCCCCGCCTTGTTGTTCACCTGCACCTGGTTGACGCCGGGCAACCGGTACTCGACCGGGTCCTCCACCGTGATGATGTTGACCTCGGGCTTGTTCACCACGTTGAGCGTGGCGTAGAGCGTCGTGGACTTGCCGGAGCCGGTCGGCCCGGTCACCAGGATCATCCCGTACGGCTTGATGTACGACTGCTCGTAGACGCCGAAGTTGTGCGGGCTGAAGCCGAGGTCCTCGAGGTCCATGCGCGCGGTGGAGTTGTCCAGGATGCGCATGACGACCTTCTCGCCCCACACCGTGGGGAGGGTCGCCACGCGCAGGTCGACCTTCTTGCCGTTGGCGTTCACCGAGAGCCGGCCGTCCTGCGGGATGCGGCGCTCGGCGATGTTGATGTCGGACATGATCTTCAGCCGGCTGATGACGCCGGACTGGATCGCCCGGGGCGAGCGCATGACCTCGTGGAGCACGCCGTCGATGCGGTAGCGCACCCGGAGGTCCTGCTCGGTGGGCTCGAGGTGGATGTCCGAGGCGCGGTCCTGGATGGCCTGCGTGATGAGCAGGTTCACGTACCGGACGATCGGTGCGTCCTCGGTGATCTCCTTGACCTTGGAGAGGTCCTCCTCCTCCTCGCCCATGTCGAGCTCGGTGGTGAGGTCGTCGAGCTCGTCGCCGGCCCGGTAGTAGCGGTCGATCGCGGCGACGACGTCGTTGCGCGTGGCCACGACCGGCTTGACGTCGATGTGCGCGCCGGCGGCGGCGCCCGCCACCGTGCGGATGTCGTCGATGGCGAACACGTTGGCCGGGTCGGCCATGGCCACGACGAGCTTGCCGTCCTCGTACCCGATCGGGATCGCCGTGTGCCGACGCGCCACGTGCCCGGGCACGCGGGCCAGCGCGGACCCGTCCACCTGGAGGTCGCTGAGGTCGACGAAGCGCATGCCGATCTGGGCCGCGAGCGAGGCGACCAGCTGGGCCTCGGTGAGGACGCCCTGGTCCACGAGCACCCGGCCCAGGCTGCGGCCCAGGCGGTTCTGCTCGGACATCGCCACCTCGAGCTGGTCGCGCGTGACCAGACCGCCCTCGAGGAGGATGTCGCCCAGCTGCTTCACGATCGTCCTCTCGGGTCCGTCACGTCGACCGTCACGAGGGCGCGCAGGCGCGACCTCACCCTCACCCATTCGGCACACTGCGAGCCCGGCTGAAGCCGGGTCGCGGCCTCCCGGCGCGCCGGCTCAGCCGGCCGGGGACCCCACCGGGCCTCAGGGGCCGCGGCCGTCCAGCAGCGCCTGCGCCGCGGCGCGGAACCCCGCCAGCCGCGGGTCGTCGGGAGCGAGCTCCACGTGCGCCCCGTCGGCGAACCCGAGCCGCACCCCGGCGCCGGCCGGTGCGGGCGGGGTTCCTGGCGGGACCCGCTCCCCCGGCGTCGGCGAGTCCGCGCCGGTGGTGGCCACCGCCACGACCTCGGCCACGGACGGCTGGAGCGACGGTTCGGGCGGCACGGGACGCTGCGGCGGCGGGGGCGCGGCGGCCGGGACCGCTGCGGCCGGGGGTGCGGCGTCCGATGCCGCGAGCCGCGCGGGCGTCTCGACCCCGTCCGGGCGCGGGCCGGGGAGCGCGTCGGTGCGGGCATGGCGGCCGCCGCTGCTCGGGGCGCCTCGTCCGGAGCGGCCGAGCCAGGCGCGCAGTCGCCTCCACATGGCGGCCTACGCGTGCGCCGCGGTCTGCTCGATCTCGTCGAGGACCGAGTAGAGCAGCGCCAGCAGCACGGTCTTGACCGACTCCTTGTCGGTGGCGTCGCAGGGGACGACCGGCACGGCGTCGTCGAGCAGCAGCGCGTCGCGCAGCTCGTTCTCCGTCCTCGTGTCGAGCCCGTCGGCGCGGTTGAGCGCGACCACGAACGGCACCCGGGCCATGCGCCGGAACGCCTCGAGGATCGTCAGCGCCTCGGGGTGGGTCTCCGGGCGGTCGGCGTCGAGGAGCAGGACGTAGCCGAGCATCCCCTCGCCGAGGATCTCCCACATGAAGTCGAACCGCTCCTGGCCGGGCGTGCCGAACAGGTAGAGCACGAGGTCGCGGTCGATCGTGATGCGGCCGAAGTCCATCGCGACCGTGGTCTCGGCCTTGCGGCTGCGCGTCTCGTCGGTGATGCCGCGCTCCGTCGAGAGCACGGTGATCTCCGAGATCGTCCGGATGAGCGTCGTCTTGCCGGCCGCGAAGGGGCCGGTGACGACGATCTTGACGGCCTGGCCGCCCTGACGCCGGGACTTGCGTGCGGCCATGGTCACAACCCCCGGACCCCGGCGATCAGGCGCAACAACAGACTGCGGTTGACGCCGGGATCGCGCTCGATGACACCCTCCGGGACCGCCTCGGCCACCGGCTCGCTCAGCGCCCGGGCCGTGGCCCCCTCCACGGCGGTGCCGGACACGGCCCCGCCCGTGCCGGTGGCCGCACGGGCTGCGTGACCCGGTTCCCCGGGCTCCGGGTGCTCCGGGCGGCGGCCCGGCAGGAACGGCTCGGGCCGCGGCGGCACGACCTCGCGCCGGGCGGCGGGCCGCGCGAGCGCACCCGCGCCGGCCGGTGCGGAGACGCCCTGGGCCGCCCGCGCGGCGGCCAGCGCCGCGGCGGCGGTGATCCCCTGGGCGCCGGGTCCGGGCGGCAGCGTCGCCGCCGCGGGCGCAGGCACGGGGTGCTCGCGATCCGGCAGCGCCGGCACGACCGGCTCGGCCTGGGCGGGCGCGTGCGCGCCGACCTCGCCGCCCTCGACCGGGGCGAGCAGCGCGAGGCGGCGCTCGACGACCCCCACGTGGTCGGGGGTCGAGGCGTCGCGCACGTGCAGCAGGCCGCGCTGCACCAGGTGGGCGAGCGTGGTGGTGACCGCGAACTGGCCGGCGCCGGTCAGCTCGACCAGGTCGCGCACCCGGCGACGGCCGTCCACCAGCGCGAGCAGCGCCCACTCGTCGCGGGAGACCTCGGGGTCGTGGTGGAGCACCACGGGCACGGCCAGCACGCTGTCGCGGCTGGGCACCAGCGCCTCGAGCTGGGCCCAGGCCTCCGACCGGGCCTGGGCCTCGGCCAGCACCCGGGCGTGGTCGAGGCTCACGCCGACGTCGTCGACGTCCACGGCGGCCTGGTCGAACCCGAACTCCCCCGCGGGCCAGCGCAGGAGGTCGAAGACGGCGTCCACGGTCTGGTCGGTGGCCGCCTGCCGCAGCAGCTCCGGCTCGACCGCCCCGGCCTCGAGCAGCGCCCGCGCGACGCCGATGCCGCCACCGGCGGCCCGGGCCACGGCCTGGCGCAGGGCGGCGTCGTCGACGGCGCCGGAGCCCACCACGCGGCGCACGAGGGAGGCCCGCGAACGGTCCGAGCTGGCTCCGGAGACACGCCCCTCGCGGAACCAGACCACGCCTTCGACCTGCGGCGACGCCCCGGTGGCGCGCAGCAGCAGGCCGCCGGACTTGCCGGTGGAGGCCAGCAGCGCGAACACGTCGGGCAGCCCGAAGGCGTCCAGCGAACCCTCGAGGTTCACGGGGCGGGCCTCCTCTCGCGGTCAGGTGCTCGGGTTCGTGCTCGGTCGGGGTCGGGCGGGCCGGTCAGGACCAGCTGCGGTCGGACGGCGGGGCCTCCCACGGCGCGAGCGAGAGGCTCGGCGCCGGGTCGGCCAGGTCGTCGGGCACGGTGTCGGGCACCATCGGCGCGCCGGAGTCCGGGCCGTCTGCGCCGGCCTCGGGGAAGAAGGTGCCGGTGCCGCGCGCGAGGGACGTCGGGGAGTCCGCGGGCAGCAGCACGGGCGGGACCGGGGCGGCGGGTGCGGCCTCGGCGGGCTGCTCCGGCTCCACGGCGACGGCCGGCGCCGGGGGCAGCGCCTCGGCTGCCGCCGCCTCGGCCGAGGTCAGCAGCGGCTGCTCGGCGGGCTCGTCGGCCTCGGCCGGCACCTCGAGCTCGGCCGCAGCGGCGGCCTGGGCCGCCTGCGCCGCCTTGTGCGCGGCGTACGCCGCCTCCGCCTCGGCCAGGGCCGCCTCGTCCACCGTCGCGGGCACCGGGACCGACTCCGTGCGCAGCACGTCGGCGATGGCGGCGGCGGCGTGGCGCACCTCGAAGAGCATGAGGCCGGCCTTGGCGCCGGCGGCGGCCACCGCCACGAGCACGGCCTCCTCGTCGCAGGAGACCAGGAACACCGTGCCGGTCTCCCCCTCGACGTAGACCTGCGACAGGTCGCCCCGGCCCAGGCCCTGCGCCGCCTTCTCGCCCAGCGAGAGCAGCGCCGCGCTCATGGCCGCGACCCGGTCCTCGTCCATGCCCGGCGGCAGCGCGGACGCCATCGCCAGGCCGTCGAAGGAGACCACCGCCGCGGCTTCGAGCTCGGGTGCCTGGCTGAGCAGGTCGCGCAGGGCGCGGTCGAGCCGAGCGGCGCGGCCGGACACAGGATCGGACATGGAGCACCTCGACGCGTCGCGGACGTGGCGACAGGAACGAACGCCACGGTGTCCCATCGGCCCTCCGGGAGGCGGGCTTGAGGCGGGCCGCCGAGCCGTCCGATGGGCGGGACGCGACGCGCCGTCGGCGGTCCGCGCGAGGGTCAGCGGGCGGCCGCGGCCGCCTCGAGCGCCGCGCGCAGGACCGCCACGGTGGGCGTGCGCCCGGTCATGAGCCGCACCTGGGCGACCGCCTGGTGCAGCAGCAGGTCCAGGCCCGACCCGACGGCGCCGCCCGCCGCCGCCCACGCCCCGGCCAGCGGGGTGGGCCACGGGTCGTACACGACGTCGAGCAGCGTGCCCGCGCGCGCCGGCACGGCGCCGGAGAGCGCGTCGGCGACGCCGCGGGGCACGGTGCTCACCACGACGCCGGCGTTCAGGCCGGATCCGGCCTGATCCCAGGGGCGGACCTCCAGCGCGACCCCGACCGCCTCGGCGGTGGCCCGCAGGTCGTCGGCCGCGCCGGGCCGGCGGGCGTACGCCGTCACCCGCGCGGTGCCGCGGCGGGCCAGCGCGGCCACCGTCGAGCGCGCCGTGGCCCCGCCCCCGAGCACCACCGCGTCACCCCGGCCGGCCGCCAGCTCGTCGAGCACCGCGACGACGCCCTCCACGTCGGTGTTGGCGCCCCGCCTCCCGCCCTCGCCCAGCAGCACGGTGTTGGCCGCGCCCGTGGCCGCCACGACGTCGTCGTAGGAGTCGAGCAGGGGCAGCACGGCGTGCTTGAGCGGCATGGTCAGCGACAGGCCGGCCCACTCCGGGCCGAGCCCGGCCACGAACGCCGGCAGGGCCTCCTCGGTGACGTCGACCCGCTCGTAGGTCCAGTCCAGGCCCAGCTCGCCGTAGGCGGCGAGGTGCAGCACCGGCGACAGCGAGTGCGCGATCGGGTGCCCGAGCACCGCCGCACGGCGACGGGCCGGCTCAGCCGGCATTCGCCTGGTACTTGCGCTTCAGCGCGAGGAACTGGTCGTAGGTGGTGGCGAACTCCGTCACGTGGTTGGCCGGGTCCGTGGCCACGAAGTACAGCCAGCTGCCCTTGGCCGGGTGCAGCGCGGCGTGGAGGGCGTCGTCGCCGGGCGCGCTGATCGGGCCCGGCGGCAGCCCGGTGTTGAGGTAGGTGTTGTAGGGCGAGTCGGTCTTCAGGTCGCTGGCGCTCAGCTTGAGGTTGTTGGTGCCCAGCGCGTAGTTGACCGTGGAGTCCATCTGCAGGGGCATCCCCTGGGCGAGCCGGTTGTAGATGACCCGGGCGACCTTGGGGTAGTCGCTGGTGTCGCCCTCGATCTGGAGGATGCTCGCGACGGTCACCACCTGGAGCGGGGTGAGCCCGAGCCGCCGCGCCCCGGCCTCGAGCCCTGCCTGCTGGGCGGCCTGGTCGAAGCGCTGGAGCATCGCCGTGACCACCTCGTCGGCGCCGACCCCCGGCTGGAACTCGTAGGTGGCCGGGAACAGGAAGCCCTCCGGGTCGCCCTCCGCGTAGGCAGGCAGCCCGAGCGTGCCGGCCCGCGACAGAGCGCCCTTGACCTCGTCGACGGACAGCCCGGTGGTCTGCACCACCTGCGCGACGATGCGGTCGACGCGCCAGCCCTCAGGGACGGCGATCTTCACCACCTGGCGGGAGGCCGGGTCGAGCATCAGGGCGACCGCGGCGGCGCCGCTCATCTGCGAGCGCATCTGGTAGGTGCCCGGCACGATGCTCTGCGACCGCGGGTCGTTGGCGGCCGCGTCCACGAACGCCTGCTCGGTGGCGACGACGCCCGCCGCGGCGAGGGTGCGCCCGATCTGCCGCACGGTGTCGCCCTTGGCCACGACGACGGACACCGTGCCGGTGCCGTCGCCGGTGTAGTCGTCCACGGAGCCGCCGGACGCCGAGCGCAGGGCGAGAGCGACCGCGGCGGCGACGACGACGAGCGCCAGCAGCGCCACCAGCACCGCGCCGGCGCCGCGGCCGGTGCGCCGGCGGCGCCCGGTGCCGGGGTCGTCGTGCACCATGCCGAGGCCGAGCTGGCTCATGGCCGGATCCTCCCTGGGTCGTCGGACAGCAGCTCGCCCGGAGGCCGCCCGGTGGACCGCTCGGCGTCGAGCGCGTCCTGCACGATGATGACAGCCGCCGCCTGGTCCACGACGTCGCGGCCGCTGCGGGCGTCCCGCCCGGCGGCGCGCAGCCCGCGGGTGGCGGCGGCGGTCGTCATCCGCTCGTCGACGAGCCGGACGCCCACGGGGTTCCCGGCGCCGCGCAGCGCCGCTGCGAGGTCGGCGGCGTAGGCCCGGACCGCGACGGCCGCCGGCCCCTCCGTGCCGTCGAGGGCCACGGGCAGGCCCACGACCACCTCGAGGGGCTCGAGCTCGGCCACGAGCGCCACCAGGCCCTCCAGGTCCGTGCGCGGCGCGGCGGCCGCGCGCGGGCGCGCGAGGGTGGCCACGGGCACGGCGAGGACGCCGTCGGGGTCGGTGCGGGCCACGCCGACTCGGACGGACCCGACGTCGACGCCGATCCGCACTCCGCGCCGGAAGGCGCCGGATGTGGGCGAGGTCACGCCACCGCCGTGCGCACGGCGGCCCGGGCCGCCTCGAGGGCCGCGTCGATCCGCGACGGGTCCGACCCGCCGCCCTGCGCCATGTCGTCCTTGCCGCCGCCCCGGCCGCCGACCTCGGCGAGCGCCGCCTGGAGCACGCGGTTGGCCGACACGCCCTGGGCCCGGCCGGCCTCGTTGGTGGCGGCCACCAGCGACACCTTGCCGTCGAGCGCGGCCGCGCCGAGGATCACCGCAGGGATCTCGCGCCGGGCGGCGTCGCGGCCCTTGGTGACCATGTCGCGCAGGGCGGGGGCGTCGGTGCCCTCGGGCGCGGTGAAGGTCCACATGCGCACCGCCCCGTACTCCTGGGCGACGCCGATGATGCCGTCGATGTTGGCGACCAGCGCGGCCGAGCGCATCCGCGCCACCTCGCGCTCGGCGTCCTTCAGACGGGTCAGCGCGGCGTCGACGCGCTCGGGCAGCTCCTCGGGCCGGGCCTTGACGATCTCCGCCAGCTGCGACACCAGGAGGTGCTCACGGGCCAGGAAGCGGTAGGCGTCGACCCCCACGAGGGCCTCCACGCGGCGGACGCCGGCACCGATCGAGCCCTCGGAGAGGAACTTCACCAGGCCCACCTGCCCGGAGCGCTGCGCGTGGGTGCCGCCGCAGAGCTCGCGGGCCCAGTCGCCCACCGAGACCACCCGCACCCGGTCGCCGTACTTCTCGCCGAAGAGGGCCATCGCACCCGAGGCCCGCGCCTCGTCCTGGCTCATGTACTCGGCGTGGACGAGCAGGTCCTGGGCCAGCACCTCGTTCACGCGCGACTCGACGTCGGCCATCACCGACGCCGGCACCGCCGAGGCGAGCGGGAAGTCGAAGCGGAACCGGCCCGGCGAGTTCTCCGAGCCCATCTGCGTGGCGGTCTCGCCCAGGGCCTCGCGGAAGGCCTTGTGCACCATGTGCGTGGCGGTGTGGGCCCGCGAGATGGCGCGCCGGCGCTCGAGGTCGACCGACCCGATCGCGTCCTGCCCGACGACGGCCTCGCCCGACAGCACCCGGCCGCGGTGCACGTACAGGCCGGGCACCGGCTGCTGGACGTCGTCGACCTCCACCACCGCGCCGTTGGCCAGGCGCACGAGCCCGGCGTCGGCGAGCTGGCCGCCGCCCTCGGCGTAGAACGGCGTGCGGTCGAGCACGAGCTCGACCCCGTCGCCCTCGCGGGCGCTGGTGACGTCGACGCCGTCGACGACGATGCCGCGCAGCCTGCCCTCGCTCTCGACCTCGTCGTAGCCGGTGAAGGTCGTCGTGCCGGACGCGTCCATGATGTCGCGGTAGACGGTGGTGCTGGTGAGCCCCGCCTTGCGCTGGCGGGCGTCGGCCTTCGCCCGGTCGCGCTGCTCGGCCATGAGCCGGCGGAAGCCCTCCTCGTCGACCTCGATGCCCTTCTCGGCCGCCATCTCGAGGGTGAGGTCGATCGGGAAGCCGTAGGTGTCGTGCAGCGCGAAGGCCTGGTCGCCCGCGAGCCGCGACCCGCCGGCGCGGCGCAGGTCGTCGACGGCGGTGTCGAAGATCGTGGTGCCGGTGCGCAGCGTCTGCGCGAACAGCGACTCCTCCGTGCCGGCGATGCTGGTGAGGCGGCCGGAGTCGGCGAGCAGCTCGGGGTACTGCGGCCCCATCGCCTGCACCGACGCCGCCACCAGCTCGGCCATCACCGGGTCGTGCGCGCCGAGCAGCCGCATGTTGCGCACCACGCGGCGCAGGATCCGGCGCAGCACGTAGCCGCGCCCCTCGTTGCCGGGCAGCACGCCGTCCTGGATGAGGAAGGCCACCGTGCGCGAGTGGTCGGCGACGACGCGCAGCCGCACGTCGGTGTCGTGGTCGACGCCGTAGCGCGCGCCCGACAGCTCCGCGGCGCGGTCGAGGATGTGGCGCGTGGTGTCGATCTCGTAGATGTTGTCGACCCCCTGGAGGATCGCGGCCATCCGCTCGAGGCCCATGCCCGTGTCGATGTTGCGCGCCGGCAGGTCACCCTTGATGTCGAAGTCGGTCTTCGAGCGCACGGCCGAGAGCTCGTGCTGCATGAACACGAGGTTCCACACCTCGAGATAGCGGTCCTCGTCGGCGACCGGCCCGCCCTCGGCGCCGTGCTCCGGGCCGCGGTCGTAGTAGATCTCCGAGCACGGGCCACCGGGGCCGGGCACGCCCATCGACCAGTAGTTGTCCTTGGCGTCGCGCCGCTGGATCCGGTCGTCGGGCAGGCCGACCACCCGGTGCCAGATGTCGTAGGCCTCGTCGTCGCTGTCGTAGACCGTGGCCCACAGCCGGTCCTCGGGGAAGCCGAAGCCGCCGTCGGCCTGCGGCCGGGTGAGCAGCTCCCACGCGAAGGGGATCGCCCCCTCCTTGAAGTAGTCGCCGAAGCTGAAGTTGCCCGCCATCTGGAAGAACGACGCGTGCCGGGTGGTCTTGCCGACCTCCTCGATGTCGAGGGTGCGCACGACCTTCTGCACGGACGTGGCCCGGTCCCAGGGCGGGGGCGCCTCGCCGAGGAAGTACGGCTTGAACGGCACCATCCCGGCGTTGACGAACAGCAGGGTGGGGTCGTCGAGCAGCAGGGACGCCGACGGCACGGGCGTGTGGTCGCGCTCGGTGAAGAAGCGCAGGAACCGGCTGCGGATCTCGGCGGAGTCCATCGGGTCGGACCTCTCAGCGCTCGATGGGGCGGGGTGCGGGGGCGGGTGACGGGGCGGGCGGCGCCGAAGCCTCACGGCCCTCGGCCAGCGCCCGGGTGCGGGACCCGAGCGCCTCCCCCGCCGCCAGCGTGAGGCGCGAGGCGGTCGTCGCGACCTTGGTGGCGGTGCTCGCCGCCAGGGTGACGTTGCCCACCACGCCGCGCTCGCGCGCCTCCTCGACGACGGCGGCACCCTTGCGCGCGGCGTAGTAGCCCGCGACGGCACCGACCGTCACCCAGAACACCCGCCGCACGGCTCAGCCCGCCTCTCCTGCATCTCGACCGGAGTCCGACCCTACCTGCGCTGGGCCCGCGGGCTGGTCGACGTTCCCGGCGGCCGCCGGGGCCGGGCCGGGCGCGCGGCCGAGCGCGACCCGCAGCCGGTCGAGCACGTCGGCGTACCGGGCCTCCGCGCCGTAGCGCGTCGGGCGGTAGTACTGCCGGTCCCCGAGACCGTCCGGGCCGTACTGCTGCGCGGCGACCGCGCCTGGCAGGTCGTGCGGGTAGACGTACCCGACGCCGTGCCCGAGGTCCGCGGCCCGGGCGTAGTGGCTGTCGCGCAGGTGCGGCGGCACCGGGCCGATGAGCCCGGCCCGCACGTCGGCCTGGGCCGCGCCGATGGCCAGCGTGACGGCGTTGGACTTGGGCGCCAGGCACAGCGCGATCACCGCCTGGGCGAGCACCAGCCGCCCCTCGGGCAGGCCGATGAGGGCGATCGCGGCGGCCGCGGCCGTGGCGGTCTGGAGCGCGCTGGGGTCGGCCAGCCCGATGTCCTCGCTCGCCAGGATCACCAGGCGGCGGGCGATGAAGCGCGGGTCCTCCCCCGCCTCGAGCATGCGCGCCAGGTAGTGCAGGGCGGCGTCGACGTCGGAGCCGCGCATGCTCTTGATGAACGCGCTGATCACGTCGTAGTGCTGGTCGCCGTCGCGGTCGTAGCGGGGCGCCGCGCGGTCCACGGCCCGCTCGACCGCGGCGAGGTCCACCTCGTGCGTGCCGGCGTCGAGCGCCGCACCCGCGGCCGCCTCCAGGGACGTGAGCGCCCGGCGGGCGTCGCCGCCGGCGATGCGCAGCAGGTGCTGCTCGGCCTCCGCCGAGACCTCGACGGTGCCGGCCAGGCCGCGCGGGTCGGCGACGGCCCGGCGCAGCAGGCCGAGGACGTCGTCGTCCGAGAGCGGCTCGAGCGTGAGCACGATCGAGCGCGACAGCAGCGGCGAGATCACGGAGAAGGACGGGTTCTCGGTGGTGGCCGCGACGAGGGTGACCCAGCCGTTCTCGACGGCGGGCAGCAGAGCGTCCTGCTGCGTCTTGGAGAACCGGTGCACTTCGTCGACGAACAGCACCGTGCCGGTGCCCTGCATCCCCAGGGCGTCGCGGGCCCGCTCGACGACCTCGCGCACGTCCTTGACCCCGGCCGTCACGGCGGACAGCTCGACGAACCGGCGTCCGGTGGCCGTGCTCACCAGGGAGGCGAGGGTGGTCTTGCCCGTGCCCGGGGGCCCCCAGAGGATCACGCTCGTCGGCGCCGGGCCGGCGTCCTGGGCCGCCGACACCAGCCGGCGCAGCGGGCTGCCGGGGCGGAGCAGGTGCGCCTGGCCCACCAGCTCGTCGAGGCTGCGCGGCCGCATGCGGACCGCGAGCGGCGCCCCGGCCCGGGTCGGTGCCGCCCCCTCGTCGAACAGGCTCGCGCTCACCGGCGTAACCCTAGGTGGTGGCGTGCGGGGCGTCTGCCAGGGTTGCCCCGTGCCAGCCGTCCCCGACGAGCGTCACCGCTCGCTGCTCGCCGAGCTCCGCGACGTCCTCCACGACGACCCCTTCGTCGTGCTCGACGTCGACCCCGCCACCATCGAACGGGTGGTCAGCGCCCCGGGCGAGGCCGCGGCCTGGCTGTCCGCGCACCCGGTCCGCGGCGTCCGGTGGCTCACCGCGCTCGCCCTCGACCCCGACTCGCGCACCGACATCGCCGCGGCCGTGGGGGCCGCCGTCCGCCTGGCCGGGCTGGTGGCCGAGGAGCTCGGCCCGGTGTCGGGCATCACCGTGTCGCGCGGCGGCCTCGAGCTGCTGCCCGAGCCGCTGCGGCCGGTGCGGCACTGGGAGTGGGACTACTGGTTCACCCGCCGCGAGCCCGACCCGCACGAGGCGCGCTCGGCCTACGGCGACGACCTCGAGGTGGTCGACCTCGCCCCGGACGACCCCCGCCTCGGCCCGCTGCTCGACCTCGCCTCCCCCGACGCCCCGCTGCGCCCCGGCGACGCGCGGGTGACGCGCTGGGCCGGCGTGGAGGACCCCGAGGGCGGGCTGCCCGACACCGGGGGCCTCGCGGCCCTGCTGGCGGTCACCACGCACCGCTCCGGCGCGGCGCACCTCAACGACGTCGCGACCCATCCGCAGCGGCGCGGGCGGCGCATCGCCCGGGCCCTCTGCGGCCGCGTGACGACCGACGCCCTGCGGGCGGGCAGCCCGGCGGTGACGCTCGGCATGTACGCCGAGAACGACGCCGCCCGGCGGGTCTACGACGCGCTCGGCTTCACCTGCGTGCGCGGGCAGTCCTCGGGCCCGCTGGCTCGCGACTGACCGGGGCCGGTCAGCCCTCGGGCGCCTCGGCCGACGCCGGCAGGCCCGCACCCGCGGGCGCGGCCGGCACCGCCGGGGCGGCCGTGCGGGCCGCGGCCAGCGGCTCCGGCAGGTCGGGCAGCGCCGGCGGCCGCTCGTGCACCACCTTGTGCGCCTCCACCGCCTGCCGGTGGTACTCCTCGAGCTGCGCGACGAACTCGGGCTCCACGTAGCCCCGGCCGTCCACGAGCGGGCCCTGGGTGCCCTCGATGACCGCGGCCACGTCCTCGCCGGAGAGCGTCTTGTGCGTCTCCAGGGCGTGGGTGACCGCGAGCACCTCGCGCCGGTTGGCGCGCAGCACCTCGACGGTGCGCTCGTAGAGCTCCTCGAGCTTGGCCTCGACCGCCCGCGCCGTCTCGCCCTCGAACGGCACGCCCTCCACGAGGGTGCCCACCGACGTGGCCAGCCCCGACTGGCTCAGCATGCCCGCGTTGAACGCCCGCAGGTTCGGACCCATCGCGTGCGAGAGGTAGGACCGGGTCACGATGCCCGTGGCTGCCGCCATGTCGCCGCCGACGCCCTGGGTGTGGTCGCCGTCGTAGAACATCCGCTCGCCGGCGAGCGAGGCGAGGAAGGTCATGACGTCGATGTCGATCTCGCTGCGCCACTTGACGAAGCGCTCCTCGATCGGGATCGGCTGCACGAACCCGCCGACGTCGCCGCGGCGCTCGATGGTCGCGGTGTCGATGAGGTTCTGGTGCTGGAGCCGGTACATCGTCACGGCGTGGCACGCCTCGTGGATCGCCAGCGAGTGCCGCTCGCGGTCGACGTAGTTGAAGCCGTCCGGGATCCCGTGCTCCTTCAGCGACTTGGCCTTGATCAGGTCCGAGTAGGTGACCGTGTCGCGGCCGTCGCGGATCGCGATGACCAGCGCCTCGTTGACCGAGTCCTTGATCGTGGCGCCCGTGGAGTACGGCGAGATCGTCGCGAGGGTCTCGATCTGCTCCTCGGTGACCTCGTGCTTCACCTTGTCGAGGTAGTTGCGGTAGGTGACGACGCGCCCCTCCTTGGACGGGTAGCCCATCCGGAAGATGCGGTCGATGCGCCCGGGCCGCAGCAGCGCGGGGTCGAGGGCGTCGGGCATGTTCGTCGCCATCATCACGAGGATGCGGTACTTCGGCGGCGGCTTGGGCCGCATGCCCAGCGTGCGGCGCACCACCCGGTTGACGAAGCCGCGCGGCTTCTTCAGGCCGGAGAGCTCGGTGAGCAGCGCCTGGAGCGTGCCCATGCCGCCCATGCCGCCGCCCGCGTTGGTGCCCGTCGGCACGAACAGCTGGCGCTGCGCGAGGTCGGAGGCGGCGAGGAACTGCCGGGTGGGCTCGGAGACGTAGTGGCGACCGTTGCAGGCGGGCCCGTGCAGCGCGTCGGACAGGGTGCGCTCGCGCTCGAGCTCGGCCCGCCGCGCCTGGCTCACGCCACCACCACGGCTGCCGAGGGTGTCGGCCTCGTCGAAGAACACGATGACGCCGCCGTAGCGCAGCGCCAGCTTGCGCAGCTTGCGGAACAGGCCCTTGACCTTGAGGACGCCCACCCCGAAGAACATGTTGATGAAGGCGCCCGGGTCGACGAACACGTAGGGCTTGCCGGTCTCGCCGGCGACCGCCTCGGCGAGCAGCGTCTTGCCGGTGCCCGGCGGGCCCCACAGCAGGATGCCGCCCGGCACGTAGCCCCCCTTGGCCTCGATCTCCTCGGGGTTCTCCATGAAGACGATGTTCTCCCGCACGCGCTCGACCACGCGGTCCTGGCCCCACACGTCGTCGAAGCGGGTCTTGACGTCGTCCGGGTAGTAGACGTCGACCCCGCCGCGGGAGAGGAACCAGAAGATGAGCGCGAACTGCGCGACCGCGATGAACAGGTAGATCGTGAGCTGGAGGATCAGCGGGAGCTGGCCGATGAACCACGCCGGCACCTGGAACAGGGCGAGGATCGGCGAGGTCTTGAACACCGCCGCGAGGACCATCGACACGATGGCCAGCCCCACCACCCACTTGACGACCCGGGCCACGCGGAAGCGGGTCCAGGCGCTGTAGCGGGCAGTGAACCGCTCGCTACGGCCGAAGACCCGCAGCCAGCCCTGGTGGTAGGCGGCGACGTGCTCGGCGAGCAGGAAGTGGATCTGGCGCAGCGCCTCGACCACGACGAGCACGAGCAGGATCTGGCCGAGGCCGGTCTGCGCGACGGTGCGCTCGGCCTCGGGGAAGGTCATCAGCGGGTTGCCCGACATCTGCGCCCAGATGAGCACCAGGAACGCCGCGACGAGGAAGACCAGGATCTTCACGCGGTCCCAGAACGCCAGCGGCTTGCGCGTGAGGTCGTCGGGGTTGTCGCGCCGGCCGTGCATGGGCGAGACCACCGGACCCACCTCGGGCTCGGGCAGGCCGCTCGCGCCGTGCTCCGCCGTGCGCGGGTCGACGTCGCTCTCGTCAGCCATGGCCGGCCTCCTGGATCGTGTACGACGAGGTCACGGCCTCGATCGCATCCTGGTTCTGGTCGTAGCAGGTGCTCGTGCAGCGGACCACCAGCAGGTAGACCGCATCCGTACCGTCGGACAGGTACGCCGTCTGGTCGATGGTCTCTTCGGGCTGTCCTGGTGACGGAGCGTAGGAGAACACCAGGTGGACGCCCTGGGCGCCGCCCTGGGCGACGTCCTGGTCGGTGCGGATCGTGACCCCGGAGCCTGCCGTCGACACCGGGACGAGCATGTCGCGCAGGGCGTCGCGGGTCGCCCCGGCCTGCTCCTCGGTGTACAGCGAGCGCAGGCTGGCGTAGACCACCGGGTGGTCCGGCGTGGTGCGCCCCAGCACGTGGTCGAGCGAGGGGTCCGCCGCGGCGTCGTAGGCCTCCTGCCAGGCGGTGGCCGACACGATCAGGCCCGGGTCGCCGCCGCCGGACCACTGCTTCTCCGCCGCAGCGATGGAGGCCGCGGGGAACTGGGTCCAGCCCTGCGGCACCTTGAAGTACACGGTGCCCGCCGGGACCGAGCCGGGCTGCTCGGCGGCGTACTGGAACTCCGGCGCGCCGCAGCCGGCGAGCACGAGCGCTGCGACGCCGGCCAGGGCCGCCCGGCGACGCGGGAGTCCGCTCACGGCACCCCCTCCGGTCGAGCGGTCGCGGACGTCGGGACCGTGCGCCACGGCCCCGTGGCGCACAGTATGCGGCCGCGAGCGCCGCCCAGCGCCCGAAGGGACCCGATTCGCCCCGGTTGAGGGTGGCGCTAGGCCGGGTCGACCGCCGCCTCGCCGGCGTCGCCCGTGGCCGCGCCGGCGTTCGCGTGGGCGGGCACGGCGTCGACGCCGGCCTCCTTGCGCTGCTCCGGGGTGATCGGCGCCGGCGCCGAGGTGAGCGGGTCGTAGCCGCCCCCGGTCTTGGGGAAGGCGATGACCTCGCGGATCGAGTCCGTGCCGGACAGCAGCGCGCAGATCCGGTCCCAGCCGAAGGCGATGCCGCCGTGCGGCGGCGGGCCGAACTGGAACGCGTCGAGCAGGAAGCCGAACTTCTCCTGCTGCTGCTCGCGGGTGAGCCCCATGATCTCGAAGACGCGCTGCTGGACCTCGCGCTGGTGGATACGGATCGACCCGCCGCCGATCTCGTTGCCGTTGCACACGAGGTCGTAGGCGTAGGCCAGCGCGGCGCCCGGGTCCTCCTCGAACCGGTCGACCCACTCGGGCTTGGGCGAGGTGAACGCGTGGTGCACCGCGGTCCAGGCCCCGGCGCCCACCGCGACGTCGCCGCTCTCCACCGCCTTGGTGGAGGGCTCGAACAGCGGGGCGTCGACGATCCACACGAACCGCCAGGCCGACTCGTCGATGAGGCCGAGCCGCCGGCCGATCTCGAGCCGGGCGGCGCCGAGCAGCGCCCGCGACGGCCCGGGCTCGCCGGCGGCGAAGAACACGCAGTCGCCCGGGGCGGCGCCCACGCGCTCGGCCAGGCCGGCGCGCTCGGCGTCGGCCAGGTTCTTGGCCACCGGGCCGCCGAGCTCGCCGTCGTCCTGCACCAGCACGTAGGCCAGGCCGCGCGCGCCGCGCTGCTTGGCCCAGTCCTGCCAGGCGTCGAGCTGCTTGCGGGGCTGGGACGCGCCGCCCGGCATGACCACGGCGCCGACGTAGGGCGCCTGGAACACCCGGAACGGGGTGTCGGCGAAGAAGTCGGTGCACTCCACGAGCTCCTGGCCGAAGCGCAGGTCCGGCTTGTCGTTGCCGAACCGCGCCATGGACTCGGCGTAGGTCATCCGCGGGATCGGCAGCGGGATCTCGTGGCCCACGAGCCGCCACAGCTCGGCCACGACCGCCTCGCCCACCTCGATCACGTCGTCCTGGTCGACGAAGGACATCTCGATGTCGAGCTGGGTGAACTCCGGCTGGCGGTCTGCCCGGAAGTCCTCGTCGCGGTAGCAGCGGGCGATCTGGAAGTAGCGCTCCATGCCCGCGACCATGAGCAGCTGCTTGAACAGCTGCGGGCTCTGCGGGAGCGCGTACCAGCTGCCCGGCTGGAGCCGCGCCGGCACGAGGAAGTCGCGCGCGCCCTCGGGGGTGGACCGGGTGAGGGTGGGCGTCTCGATCTCGACGAAGTCGCGCGCGTAGAGCACCTCGCGCGCGGCCCGGTTCACCTGGCTGCGCAGCCGGATCGCCGCACCCGGGGCGGGACGGCGCAGGTCGAGGTAGCGGTGGCGCAGCCTCGCCTCCTCCCCCACCTCGACGTGCTCGTCGATCGGGAAGGGCAGCGGCGCCGCGGTGCTGAGCACCTCGAGCTCGTCGGCGACCACCTCGATCTCACCGGTGGGCAGGTCGGGGTTGGCGTTGCCCTCGGGACGCACCGACACCGTGCCGGTGACCTTGACGCAGAACTCGTTGCGCAACGGGTGGGCGACCTCGGGGTCGCGCACGACCACCTGCACGACGCCGGACGCGTCGCGCAGGTCGAGGAACGCCACGCCGCCGTGGTCGCGACGACGCGCCACCCAGCCGGCCAGGGTGACGGACCCTCCGACGTGCTCCGTCCGGAGGCTCCCGGCGGTGTGCGTGCGGATCACGGGTGGTTCTCCTCGTCGTCGTGGCCGTGCTCGGGGTGGACCAGGTGGACGCTGGGGGCCAGGTCCTCGGCCGGGGGCCGCCAGTCCGCGGGGTCGGCGGGCACCTGGTCGCCGCTGCGGATGTCCTTGACGCTGTGCGCGCCCTCGGCGTCGACGAACCAGACGTAGGGGATCCCCCGCCGGTCCGCGTGCCGGATCTGCTTGCCGAACTTGTCGGCCCGTGGCGCGACCTCGGTGCTGATGCCGCGGGCGCGCAGCAGCGCGGCGACGGCGTCGGACGCCGGCCGCGAGGCCTCGTCGGAGACGGCGACCAGCACGCACGTGGGGACCGAGCGGCTCGCCGTCACCAGGCCGCGGCCGACCAGCACGCCCATCAGCCGGCTCACGCCCAGGGACATGCCGACGCCCGGGTAGGTGGTGCGCCCGTCGCTGGCGAGGGCGTCGTAGCGCCCGCCCGAGCACACCGAGCCGAAGGACTCGTAGCCGACGAGCTGCGTCTCGTAGACCGTGCCCGTGTAGTAGTCGAGGCCGCGCGCGATCTTGAGGTCGGCCATGAGGGCGCCCGGCATCTGCGCGTGAGCGGCCCCCACGACGGCGGCGAGCTCCGCGAGGCCCTCGTCGAGCAGCGGGTGCTCGACCCCGAGCGCCCGCACCTGGTCGGCGAACGAGGTGTCGGCGCTGCGCACCGAGGCCAGCCGCAGGCACAGCGCGGCCCCGTCCGCGGACAGGCCCGCCTCCGACTGCAGGAGCGCGGCGACCGCGTCCGGGCCGATCTTGTCGAGCTTGTCGATGGCGCGCAGGGCCGCGGCGGCGTCGCTCGCGCCCGCGCCCAGGAAGAAGCCCTCGGCCAGCTTGCGGTTGTTCACCAGGATCACCGCCGGCGGGCACGGCAGCTCGCGGAACACCTCGGCCATCACGAGGGCCACCTCCACCTCGTGGTGGAACGCGAGCGTGTCGCGCCCGACCACGTCGATGTCGGCCTGGGTGAACTCGCGGTAGCGGCCCTCCTGCGGCCGCTCGCCGCGCCAGGCCTTCTGCACCTGGTAGCGGCGGAACGGGAACTCGAGGTGGCCGGCGTTCTGGAGCACGTACCGGGCGAACGGCACGGTGAGGTCGAAGTGCAGCGCGAGCCCGGAGCCCTCGGCGTCGTCCTCGTCGGCGTGCAGCCGGCGCAGGACGTAGACCTCCTTGTCGATCTCGCCCTTGCGCAGCATCTGCTCCAGCGGCTCCACCGCGCGGGTCTCCAGCGAGGCGAAGCCGTGCAGCTCGAAGACGCGCCGCACGGTGTCGAGCACCGCCAGCTCGACGATGCGCTCGGCCGGCAGCCACTCCGGGAAGCCCGACAGGGCAGTGGGTCGGCTCATGTCACAGCCCCCGGGTCGGAGCAGGGGTTTCCGACAGCGCCGTGAGGAAGGGGTTGGCGGCCCGCTCCCGCCCGATGGTCGTGGTGCCGCCGTGCCCGGGCAGGACGACGGTGTCGTCGTCGAGCGGCAGCACCTTGGTCGCCAGGCTGCGCAGCATGGCGGCGTGGTCGCCGCCGGGCAGGTCCGTGCGGCCGATGGACCCCTCGAAGAGCACGTCGCCGGACAGCAGCAGCGGCGGGGTGCCGTCCTCGCCGGCGCGGCGGAACATCACCGAGCCGCGGGTGTGGCCCGGCGCGTGGTCCACCACCAGCGTGAGGCCGGCCAGCTCGAGGACGCCGCCGTCCTCGAGGGGGCGGACGTCGTCCGGCTCGCCGACGGGCAGCCTGCCGCCCATGGCGTCGACCATGGCCGAGGCCTGCGCGCTGAGCGACCCGAGCGGGTCGGTGAGCATGCCGCGGTCGTCGGGGTGCAGGTAGGCCGGGATGCCCCGGGCCCCGCACACGGGGACCACCGACCAGGTGTGGTCGAGGTGGCCGTGGGTGAGGAGCACCGCCATGGGAGCCAGCCCGTGCTCGCGGACCGCCTCCTCGATGCCCGGCGCGGAGTCCTTGCCCGGGTCGACCACCAGGCACTGCTCGCCGGGACCCGTGGCCACGACGTAGCAGTTCGTCCCCCAGGGACCCGCGGGGAAGCCGACGACGAGCACGGGGGCGGGCCTCCAGGCGACGGGGTGGGTGGGGCCGGGGCTCCCGCCCCGACCGCCAGAGCCTACCCGCCGCCCCGAGGGTGGTCCTGCGGGTAGTCGTCCCTACACTCGGCGCGGTGCGGACCTCCGCCGCAGACCAGACGGGAGCCTCGGGGCGTGGCCACCAGCAACAAGCGCGAGCGCGAGCTCGCCCGGCAGAAGTTCGAGCGCCAGCAGCGGCGCCGCATCGAGCGTGAGGCGGCACGACGCCGGCGCAACCGCGTGACCGCGGTGGTGGCCAGCCTCGTGGTGGTCGTGGGCGCCGTCGTGGCGATCCTGCTGACCGTCCGCGGCGGCGACCAGACGCCCGTGGCCTCGCCCACCGACTCGCCGACCCCCACCACCTCGGCGTCGGCCCCGCCCGCCGCGAGCCCCTCGGCGTCGGCGTCCCCGGCGCTCTCGCCCACCCCGGTGAAGGGCTGCACCACGGCCCCGACCCCCACCAAGAAGACCCAGACCTGGTCCGCGCCCGGCGGCAGCCCCCTGCCGACCGACAGCCCGACGTACTTCGCGATCAGCACCAACTGCGGCGAGATCGTCGTGCAGATGGACGCGAAGGCCGCGCCCAAGACCACGCAGTCGATGGCCTTCCTGGCCGGTCAGGGCTTCTACACCGACTCCGACTGCTTCCGGCTCACCACCAGCGGGCTGTTCGTGCTCCAGTGCGGCAGCCCCAGCAACGACGGGCAGGGCGGGCCTGGGTACCAGATCCCGGACGAGAACCTCCCGAAGTCGGGCACGAACAACTACCCCGCGGGCACCGTCGCCATGGCGAACTCCGGCCCGAACACGAACGGCAGCCAGTTCTTCATCGTGTACAAGGACACAACTCTGGGGCCGGACTACACGATCTGGGGCAAGGTGGTGTCCGGGCTCGACGTCGTCACCCGGGTCGCCTCCGCCGGAGACGCCTCCGGGACCGGCGACGGGGCCCCGAACCAGAAGATCGTCATCACGAAGGCATCGACCCGCACGACGCAGGCCGGCTGAGGAGTGAACCAGCGATGAGCGACCCCACGAGCGCGCCCGGAGACCCGGCAGCCCCGCACGACCCCGCCCTCGCCGGCGGGACGCCGTCGGGCCAGGGTGATCAGGCGTCCGCGGGCGTCCCCGAGGTCCCCGCCGGGCCGGACGGCCCCGCCGAGGCCCCCGCCGCTCCCGCTGCCGAGTCCCCCGCCGAGCCGTCCGGGCAGCAGGCCGCCCCCGCCGAGGAGGCCCCGACCCCCGCCGCCCCGGCCGAGGAGGCAGGCGCCGCGGAGGCTCCCGCACCCGAGGCCGCGGCCGAGTCGGGCGAGGCTGAGGCGGCCCCGGCGGAGGAGCCCGAGGCTCAAGGAGCCGAGGCTCCCGCAGCCGAGACTCCCGCAGCCGAGACTCCCGCAGCCGAGACTCCCGCAGCCGAGGCTCCCGCAGCCGAGGCTCCCGCAGCCGAGGCTCCCGCAGCGGACGCTCCGGCAGCAGACGCTCCTGCGGCCGAGGCCCCCGCAGCGGACGCTCCGGCAGCAGACGCCCCTGCGGCGGAGGCTCCCGCAGCGGACGCTCCTGCGGCCGAGGCCCCCGCAGCGGACGCTCCGGCGGCCGACGCCCCCGCGGCGGGCACCACCGCCCCGGCGCCCCAGCCCCCGGCGCCCCAGCCCCCGGCCCCGCGCCCAGGGCCCCGGCCCTCCCCCGCGGCCCTGGCCGGGCTCACCCGCCCCGCCCCGCCGCGCCCGGCGGCCCCGGAGAGCCCCGCGCCGGCGCCCGCCGCCGCCCCGGCGGCCGAGCCGGAGGAGTCGGTGCCGGCCCCCACCGACTCGCACACCTTCGGCCGGGTCGACGACGACGGCACGGTGCACGTCACGCTCGCCGACGGCTCCGAGCAGCCGGTGGGCCAGTGGGCCGCGGGCACCCCCACGGAGGGGCTGGCCTTCTTCGTCCGCAAGTACGACGACCTCTCCGTCGAGGTCGACCTCGCCACCCGGCGGCTGCGCGAGGGCAAGGCCACGCCCGAGCAGGCCGGCGCCGTGGTGAAGCGCGCGCGCGAGTCGCTCGAGTCCCCGTCGATGGTCGGCGACCTCGCCTCGCTCACCGCGCGCGTCGACGCCCTCGACGCCCTCGTGGGCGAGCGCCGGGCCGCCGCCGCCGAGCTCCGGGCCCAGGCCAAGGCGGCCGCGCTCGCGGCGCGGGAGGCGATCGTCGTCGAGGCGGAGGCGCTCGCGGAGTCCACCCAGTGGAAGTCCACGGGCGACCGGTTCAAGCAGCTGCTCGAGGACTGGAAGGCCGCCCCGCGCGCCGACCGTGCCGGGGAGCAGGCGCTGTGGAAGCGTTTCAGCCACGCGCGGTCCCAGTTCGACAAGCACCGCCGCCAGTACTTCGCCCGCCTCGACAGCGAGCGGTCGGAGGCCAAGCAGGTCAAGGAGGCGCTCGTCGCCGAGGCCGAGGCGCTGTCCTCCTCGACCGACTGGGGCGCCACCGCCGGGGCCTACCGCGACCTCATGGCGCGCTGGAAGGCGTCCGGTCGCGCCGGCAAGGCCGACGAGGACGCCCTGTGGTCGCGCTTCCGCGCCGCGCAGGACGCCTTCTTCGGCGCCCGCAACGCCGCCCTGGGCCAGCGCGACGCCGGCTACGCCGAGAACCTCGCGGCCAAGGAGGCGCTGCTCGCCGAGGCCGAGGCGATCGACACCCGCGACCTGCGCAGCGCGAAGGCGGCGCTGCGCTCGGTGCAGGAGCGCTGGGAGAAGATCGGCCACGTCCCACGCGGCGACAAGGATCGCGTCGAGGGCCGGCTGCGGCGGGTCGAGGAGGCGCTGCGCAGCGGCGAGCAGGACCAGTGGCGCCGCAGCAACCCCGAGGCCCGGGCCCGGGCCGAGGCGACGGTGGAGCAGTTCCAGGCCTCGCTCGACAAGCTGGTCAAGCAGCGCGACGCCGCCGCAGCAGCGGGCGACGCGCGCAAGGCCGCCGACGCCGAGGGCCGGATCGCCACCACCCGAGCCCTTCTCGAGGCGGCGCAGAAGGCCGCGCAGGAGTTCTCCGGCTGAGCGCAGGGTCGCAGGGCCGCGGTCCGGCGACGCGCGGACGCGGCCCGCGGCTGCTCAGACGCGGTAGACGTCGTAGACGCCCTCGACCCCGCGCACGGCCTTGAGCACCGAGCCCAGGTGGGTCGCGTCGGCCATCTCGAAGGTGAAGCGCGAGAGCGCGATGCGGTCGCGGGTGGTGCTGACCGAGGCCGACAGGATGTTCACGTGCTGGTCGGACAGCGCGCGCGTGACGTCGGAGAGCAGGCGCGAACGGTCCAGCGCCTCCACCTGGATGTTCACCAGGAACACGCTGGTGGCCTTGGGCGCCCACGTGACCGACACGATGCGGTCGGGCTCCTTGCGCAGCGACTCGACGTTGACGCAGTCGCGCCGGTGCACCGAGACGCCGTGCCCCCGGGTGACGAAGCCGATCACCTCGTCGCCCGGCACCGGCGTGCAGCAGCGCGCCAGCTTGACCCACACATCGTCGTCGCCGTCGACCACGATGCCGGGGTCGCCCGACGGCCGGGCCTTGCCCTGGGTGATGCGCTGCGGCGTGATGGCCTCGGCCAGGTCCTCCGTGGCGCCGTCCGCGCCGCCGTGCGCGGCCATGAGCCGCGAGACGACGCTGGCCGCCGACACGCGCCCCTCCCCCACGGCGATGTACAGGGCGGTCACGTCGGGGTAGTGCAGGTCGGCAAGCAGCCCCTGCAGGGCGCCCTCGGACAGCAGCCGGTGCAGCGGGAGCCCCGCCTTGCGCATCGCGCGGGTGAGCGACTCCTTGCCCGACTCGACGGCCTCCTCGCGCCGCTCCTTGGAGAACCAGGCCTTGATCTTCGAGCGGGCGCGCGGGCTCTGGACGAACTGGAGCCAGTCGCGGTTCGGTCCCGCGCTCTCGGACTTGGAGGTGAAGATCTCGACGACGTCGCCCGAGGTGAGCGAGGACTCCAGCGGCACCAGCTTGCCGTTGACCCGCGCCCCCACGGTGCGGTGCCCCACCTCGGTGTGCACGGCGTAGGCGAAGTCCACGGGCGTGGCGCCGCCGGGCAGCGCCACCACGTCGCCCTTGGGCGTGAACACGAAGACCTCGCTCGAGCCGAGGTCGTAGCGCAGCGCGTCGAGGAAGTCGTCCGGGTCGTCGGTCTCGCGCTGCCACTCCAGCAGCTGGCGCAGCCACCCGAGGTCGTCCGGCCCGCTCTTGCCCCCGACGTTGCCCTGCTTGTAGCGCCAGTGCGCGGCGACGCCGTACTCCGCGGCGCGGTGCATGTCCGTCGTGCGGATCTGCATCTCGACGGGCTTGCCGCCCGGCCCGATCACCGTCGTGTGCAGCGACTGGTACATGTTGAACTTGGGCATCGCGATGAAGTCCTTGAACCGGCCGGGGACCGGGTTCCACCGCGCGTGGATGACGCCGAGCACCGCGTAGCAGTCGCGCACCGACTCCACGAGGATCCGGATGCCCACCAGGTCGTAGATGTCGGCGAAGTCGCGGCCGCGCACGATCATCTTCTGGTACACGGAGTAGTAGTGCTTCGGCCGCCCGGTGACGGTGACCTTGGTGATCTTCGCCGTGTGCAGGTCGGCCTCGACGATCTTCTTGACCTCGGCGAGGTAGGAGTCGCGCTCCGGCGCCCGCTGCCCCACCAGGCGCACGATCTCGTCGTACATCTTCGGGTAGAGGGTGGCGAACGAGAGGTCCTCGAGCTCCCACTTCATGGTGTTCATGCCGAGGCGGTGGGCCAGCGGCGCGTAGATCTCGAGGGTCTCGCGGGCCTTCTGCTCCTGCTTCTCCGGCGGCATCCAGCGCAGCGTGCGCATGTTGTGCAGGCGGTCGGCGAGCTTGATCACGAGCACGCGGATGTCGCGGGCCATCGCGACGACCATCTTGCGCACCGTCTCGGCCGCGGTGGCCTGGCCGTACTTGACCTTGTCGAGCTTCGTGACGCCGTCGACGAGCGCCGCCACCTCGTCGCCGAAGTCCTCGCGCAGCGCGTCGAGGGAGTAGTCGGTGTCCTCGACCGTGTCGTGCAGCAGCGCGGCCGCGAGCGTGGGCGGGGTCATCCCGAGCTCGGCCAGGATCGTCGCCACCGCGAGCGGGTGGGTGATGTAGGGGTCGCCCGAGCGGCGGCGCTGGTCGCGGTGCAGGTAGGCGGCCCGCTCGTAGGCCGCCTCGAGGATCTTGACGTCGGCCTTGGGGTGGTACTGGCGCACCGTGCGCAGCAGCGGCTCGAGCTCTGGGTGCATGCTCTGCCGGCCGGACCCGCGCCGGGGGGCGATGCGCAGCAGCGAGCGGCGGCTCGTGGCCTCGACGGCCGGGGACGTGACGGGCGCGGGTGTCGGCGGGGCGGGCACCTCGGTGCCGGCCCCCCGGACGACGTCCTCTGCCACGTGGCCCCCTGGTCGGGTCGGGAGGTGTCCGAGTCTACGTTCGGACGACGCCGGTCACGCGCACGGCTCGGCCGCACGCCCGGCCGGCAGGCACGCGGAGGCGGGGCGGCACGTGCGGTGTCCGCTCAGAGCGTGCGCAGCGCGACCACGGGCAGGTCCCCCAGGGCGGCTCGGCCACCGAGCGCGGCGAGCTCGAGCAGCACCACCAGGGCCACCACCTCGGCCCCCGCGCTGCGCAAGAGCGCCGCCGAGGCGGCCGCGGTGCCGCCCGTGGCCAGCACGTCGTCGACCAGCACCACCCGGTGGCCCGCGGCCACGGCGTCCACCTGGATCTCGAGCGTGGCGCTGCCGTACTCGAGGTCGTAGGTCTCGGTGTGCACGTCGCCGGGCAGCTTGCCCTGCTTGCGCACCGGCACGAAGCCCACGCCGAGGTCGAGGGCCAGGGGTGCGCCGAGCACGAAGCCGCGCGCCTCGACGCCGGCCACGAGGTCCACCCCGCCGGCGCCCAGGCCGTCGAGGCCCTCGGCCATCGCGGCGCACAGGGTGCGCAGCCCGGCCGGGTCGGCCAGCAGCGGCGTGATGTCGCGGAACACGACGCCCGGCACGGGCCAGTCCGGGATGGACCTCACCCGCGCGTCGAGGAGGGCGTCGAGCTCGCTCACCGCTTGCGCTTGCGCTGGCTTCGGGTCTGGTTGCGCCGGGGCTGGGCCCGCGGGCCGGTCTGGGTCACGGGCGACGCCGTGAGGTCGTCGCGGGTGACCGTCGCGGGGCCGTCGGACTCGGCGTCCGACTCGACCTCGACGTCCTCGAGCACGGCGGTGGCCGTACCGCCGCCGCTGCGGCGCGACGAGCGGCGCGAGTCGCCGCCGGCACGCCGGGCGGCCACGCGGGCGGCCAGGGCCTTCATCTCCGGGCGCTGCTCCTGCAGCTGGCAGGCCACCGGCGTCGCGATGAAGATCGACGAGTAGGTGCCCGCGGCGGTGCCGACGAACAGGGCGAGCGCGAGGTCCTTGAGCGTGCCGGCGCCGAGCAGGCCCACGCCGATCACGAGGATCGCCGTGACCGGCAGCAGCGCGACCACGGAGGTGTTGATCGACCGCACCAGGGTCTGGTTGAGCGCCAGGTTCGCGGCCTCGCTGTAGGTGACCCGGTTGCCCGAGGTGATCGAGCGGGTGTTCTCCTTCACCTTGTCGAACACCACGACCGTGTCGTAGAGCGAGAAGCCCAGGATCGTGAGCACGCCGATCACGGTGGCCGGCGTGACCTCGAAGCCGGTCAGCGCGTAGATGCCGATCGTGATGACGAGGTCGTGCATCAGGGCGATCAGCGCCGCGACGGCGAGCCGCCACTCGAAGTAGGCGGACAGGAACACCACGACGAGCACCAGGAACACGATGAGGCCCTGGACCGCGCGTTTGGTGATCTCACCGCCCCAGCTGGGCCCGATCAGCTCGACACCGATGTCGCCCTGCGAGACCCCGAGGTCCTTCGCGAGCTGCTGGGTGACCGCCGCGGACTGCGTCGGCGTCAGCGGGATCGTCTGGATCTGGATCTTGTCGCTGCCGATCTGCGTGACGACGGCGTCCGAGGTTCCCGGCACGCCCGACGCCGCCACCGCCGCGCGCGCCTGCTCGACGGTCGCGGTGGTGGACGGGATCGTGAACTGCGAGCCGCCCTTGAACTCGATGCCGAGGTTGAGGCCGCGGCCGAAGAGCCCGATGAGCGCCAGGATCACGATGGCGCCGGAGATGGCGTACCAGCGACGGCGCTTGCCGACGAAGTCGTAGGAGACCTCGCCGCTGTAGAGGCGGTGACCGAGGCTGCCGATGCGGCTCATGACGGCTCCTTCACGGGTCGCGCGGCCACGGGGACCACCTCGGGCTTGACGCCCAGCCGGTCCGGCGACAGGCCGGTCCAGTGGCTCCCCGAGGTGAACCACGCCGTGCGCATCAGGATCGACACCAGCGGGCGCGTGAACAGGAACGCGACGGCGACGTCGACGAGCGTGGTGAGGCCCAGCGTGAAGGCGAAGCCGCGGACGCTGCCGACGGACAGGAAGTACAGGACGATCGCGGCGAGGAACGACACGAAGTCGGCCGCCAGGATCGTGCGCCGGGCCCGGATCCATCCGGCGTCGCCGGCCGCGCGCAGGCTGCGACCCTCGCGGATCTCGTCACGTATGCGTTCGAAGTACACGACGAACGAGTCGGCCGTGATGCCGATCGCGACGATCGCACCGGCCACGCCCGCCAGCGAGAGCGCGAAGCCCAGCTGGCGGCCCAGCACGACGAACAGCCCGTAGCTGATCGCGCCGGCCACGAGCAGCGACGCCACCGCGACCAGGCCGAGGGCGCGGTAGTAGATCACGAGGTAGATCACGACGAGGAGCAGGCCGAGGGCGCCGGCGATGAGACCGGCGTCGAGCTGGTCCTGGCCGAGCGTGGGCGAGATCTGCTCCACCGAGGACACCTCGAGGGTGACCGGCAGCGAGCCGTACTTGAGCACGTTGGCCAGCGCCTTGGCCTCGTCGGCGGTGAAGGAGCCGGTGATGACCGCGCTGCCGCCCAGGATGGCGCTGCTGACGTACGGCGAGGACTCGACCAGGCCGTCGAGCACGATGCCGAACTGGTTCTGCGGGGACGGCTTCTGGGCCAGCTGGCCGGTGACCGTCGCGAACTGCTCGGCGCCCGTGCTGGTGAAGGTCAGGTTGACCTCCCAGCCGCCGCCCCCCTGGGTGTTGATGCCGGCCGAGGCGCTGGCGATCTCGGTGCCCTGGACGGCGGCCTTGTCGAGCAGGTACTTGACCGCGCCGTCCTTGGAGCAGGTGACCAGGAACTTGTTCGGGTCGGCCGGGCCGCCCTTGGTGGCGCCGGTCTTGCTGCAGTCGAGGCTCTGGTAGGCCTGCTCGAGTTCGGCGTTGTTCTCCGAGGACTGGATCGGCGGCAGACCGTTCACCGACGTCACCGTGGCCGAGCCGCTGGCCGAGGGGCTGGGGCTGGCGGTCGTGCTGGGGCTCGCGCTGGGGCTGGCCGAGTTGGCCGTGCCAGCGCGCAGGGCCGCGGTGAGCGGCGCCCCGTTGCCCGACGCCGACGACGAGGCGGTGGCCGACGCGGTGGACGACGCCGTGGCGGAGGCGGTGGCCGACGACGAGGCAGTGGCGGACGGCGAGGCGCTCGGGGACGCCGTGCCGGAGCCGGTGGCCGACGGGGTGGGCGAGGCGGTGGGCGTCGGGGCGCCGGCGGCCTCCTCGAGCACGGGGCGGAAGTCCAGCTTCGCCGTCGTGGCCAGGGAGTCGAGGATCTGCTGGTTGGTGGTGCCGGGGATCGACACCAGGATGCTGGCGTTGGCGCCGCTGCCCTGGGTGGTCACCTCGGCCTCGGCGACGCCGAACCCGTCGACGCGCTGGCGGATGATCTCCACGGTCTGGTTGAGCTGGTCGTCGCTCACCGTGCCGTTCGTGCCCGGCTCCGGGACCGGCGTCAGGATGACCTGGGTGCCGCCGCGGAGGTCGAGGCCGAGCTTCGGCGTGTGCGACTCGCCGGGCCAGAACGTCCAGGCGCCGAGGAGGACGATGAAGGCCCCCAGGATCGCCAGCGTGCGGCCGGGCGCCGTGTGCCGCTGAGTCGGTGCTGCCACCGTCATGTCTCCCGTGCGTCCCGCGGAGGCGCGTCGCGCCCCCGGCGGGAACCTCTCGTGCCCGCCCTGCGCGGGACCTGCGGTGCCGGCCCCGGGGACCGGCGGATGTCGTTCCGTGTCCGGGCTGCTCCCGGGCACGGCGCTGCGGGGCTCCCCACGACGTCGTGCCTGAGAAGTATGGAGGACGACGAGGCCGTCCTCCGACCGGGGCTAGCCCTCAGGCGTGTCGCCCCCCGGTGAGGACGCCGGGCCGCCCGTGCCGGTTCCCGGCTCCGGGCGGGCGTCCCCGGGCCCGGTCGCACCCGAGGAGTCGTCGGCGAGATCCGGCCCGGCCGGGACGTCGAGCACCTGCGCGACGGCGGCCACGACGTAGCGCACGACCACCCCCGGGGCGATCTCGAGCTCGACCTCGCCGTCCTCGATGCTCACCACGGTGCCGAACAGGCCCGCGGTGGTCATGACGCGACGGCCGGGGGCGAGCGCCGCCTGCGTGGCCCGCGCCGCCGCCTGGCGGGTGCGGGTGGGACGCAGGATGAGCAGGTAGAACGCCGCCGCGAGCAGCAGGAGGGGCAGCACAACGCCCAGGTCCACAACGGGGCCCTTCGTCGGCGCGGGCCCGTCCGGCCCGGCGTGGAGCGTCGAGTCTAGGCAGGGCCGGCGCCCGGACCCGAATCCTCGCGCCCGTCGGGGGCGTCCTCGGCGTCGCCGAGCTCCGCGAACGGCGGCACGGGCGTGCTGCCCCGGGGCGGGGTGAGGCCCAGGTGCTCCCACGCCGCGGGCGTGGCCGCCCGGCCGCGCGAGGTGCGGGCCAGCAGGCCGGCGCGGACGAGGAACGGCTCGCACACGCTCTCGACCGTCTCGGGCTCCTCGCCCACCGCCACGGCGAGCGTGGACAGCCCGACGGGACCGCCGCCGAAGCGCCGCAGCAGCGCGTCGAGCACCGCGCGGTCGATCCGGTCGAGCCCGATCCCGTCGACCTCGTAGAGCGCGAGCGCGGCCCGGGCCACGGCGAGGTCGACCCGGCCGTCCGCGCGCACCTGGGCGTAGTCGCGCACCCGGCGCAGCAGCCGGTTGGCCACCCGGGGCGTGCCCCGGCTGCGCAGGGCGATCTCGTCTGCGGCGGCGCCGTCGAGGTCGACGTCGAGCAGGGCTGCGCTGCGGGTGAGGATCGCGCGCAGGTCGCCCGGCTCGTAGAAGTCCATGTGGGCCGTGAAGCCGAAGCGGTCGCGCAGCGGACCGGGCAGCAGGCCGGCCCGGGTGGTGGCGCCCACCAGGGTGAACGCCGGGAGCTCGAGCGGGATGGCCGTCGCGCCCGGGCCCTTGCCCACGATGATGTCGACCCGGAAGTCCTCCATCGCGAGGTAGAGCATCTCCTCGGCCGCGCGCGACATCCGGTGGATCTCGTCGGGGAACAGCACCTCCCCCGGCACCAGGCTCGACAGCACCGCCGCGAGGTCGCCCGCGTGCTGCAGGGCCGGCCCGCTGGTGACCCGCATCGGCACGCCGAGCTCGGCCGCGATGATCATCGACAGCGTGGTCTTGCCGAGGCCGGGCGGGCCGGCGAGCAGCACGTGGTCGGCGGCCCGGCCCCGTGCCGCGGCCGCCTCGAGCACCAGGCCGAGCTGGTCCTTCACCCGCTGCTGGCCGATGAACGCCTCCAGCGTGCGGGGACGCAGGGCGCCCTCGACCGCGGCGTCGTCGCCGGCCAGCTCGGGCGCCACGAGGCGCGAGCCGTCCTCGTGCACGACCTCGAGCGCGGCCCGGTCCGCATCGGGGTGCCGGCCCGTCATCCGCGGTCCAGCGAGCGCAGGGCCGCGCGCAGCACGGCGGCGACATCGGCGTCGGGCGGGGTGTCCTCGGCGACGGCGACCAGCGCGGCCTCGGCCTCCTTGGCCGACCAGCCCAGACCCACGAGCGCCGCGTGCACCTGCCCGTGCCAGGCGGGCGCCGCGGCGGCCGGCGGCGCGGAGAGGTCGACGACGGGTCCGCTCGGGGCGCCGAGCCGGTCCTTGAGCTCGAGCACGAGCCGTTGGGCGCCCTTGCGGCCGACGCCGGAGACCTGCATGAGCGCGGCGACGTCCTCGGTGGCCACGGCCTGGCGCAGGGCGTCGGGAGAGTGGACGGCGAGCAGCGCCTGGGCCAGCCGCGGCCCCACCCCGCTGACCGTCTGGAGGATCTCGAACACGCTGCGCTCGTCCTCGTCGGCGAAGCCGTAGAGCGTCAGCGAGTCCTCGCGCACCACCAGGGAGGCGGCCAGCGTGGCGGTCTGCCCGACGCGCAGCTCGGCGAGCGTGCCCGGCGCGCACTGCAGCTCGAGCCCGACGCCGGCCACGTCCACCACGGCGGTGTCGGGACCCAGGGACGCCACGGCCCCGCGGACGTAGGCGATCACGGACGGCCTCCGGACAGGTGCGCGCGGGCGGGGACGGCCCGGGAGCCCCGGGCCGGGATGCGGGAGCGCGGCGCGGCCGCGGCGGCCGCCGCGAGGCGGGCCGAGGCGTCGCCGCGCCACAGGTGGCAGATGGCCAGGGCGAGGGCGTCGGCGGCGTCGGCCGGGCGAGGTGCCTCGGCCAGGCGCAGCAGCCGGGCCACCATGGCGCCCACCTGCGCCTTGTCCGCACGTCCGTGGCCGGTCACCGCGGCCTTGACCTCGCTCGGGGTGTGCACGGCGACCGGGATGCCCCGGCGCGCGGCCGCGACCACGGCGATCGCGCCGGCCTGGGCGGTGCCCATCACCGTGCGCACGTTGTGCTGGCTGAACACCCGCTCCACGGCCAGCGCGTCCGGGCGCGTGGCGTCGAGCACCGCCTCGATCCCGCGCTCGACGGCCAGCAGCCGGGTGGCGAGGTCGTCGTCGGGAGCCGTGCGCACCACCTCGACGTGCACGAGCGACAGCACGCGGCCGGGTGCGCCGTCGACCACGCCGACCCCGCACCGGGTCAGGCCGGGGTCGACCCCGAGCACACGCATGCGCCTCCGACCCCTTCCTCGCCAGCTGCCCCGTACAGGTGTTCGGATGCTAGCCGACGCCGGGACCACCCCACGCCAGGACACGCCGACGCCACGGAGCCGATCCGGGGTGGACGGGGACGAGCGACCCTACGCGTCGATTACCTCGAGAACTTCTCGACTCGGAGTGGAGGCCACCGACGCTACGCGTCGATGGCCTCGAGGACCTCGTCGGTGAAGTCGGCGTTGACGAAGACGTTCTGGACGTCGTCGTTGTCCTCGAGGGCGTCGATGAGCCGTAGCACCTTGCGGGCGGTGTCCTCGTCGACCTCCACCTGCATGCTCGGCAGGAACGAGGTCTCGGCCGACTCGTAGTCGATGCCCTCGGCCTGCAGCGCCGTGCGGACCGCGACGACGTCGCCCGCGGCGCTGACCACCTCGAAGGCCTCGCCGAGGTCGTTGACCTCCTCGGCACCGGCGTCGAGCACGGCCCCGAGAACGTCGTCCTCGCTGAGCGTGCCCTTGGGGACGATGACGACGCCCTTGCGGCTGAACAGGTAGGACACCGACCCCGGGTCGGCCATCGACCCGCCGTTGCGGGTCATCGCGACCCGCACGTCGGAGGCCGCGCGGTTGCGGTTGTCGGTGAGGCACTCGACGAGCACCGCGACACCGTTGGGGCCGTAGCCCTCGTACATGATCGTGGAGTACTCGGCACCGCCGGCCTCCGCGCCGGACCCGCGCTTGACCGCGCGGTCGATGTTGTCGTTCGGGACCGAGTTCTTCTTGGCCTTGTAGATGGCGTCGTAGAGGGTGGGGTTCGCGTCGGGGTCGCCGCCGCCCATGCGGGCCGCGACCTCGATGTTCTTGATCAGCTTCGCGAACAGCTTGCTGCGCTTCGCATCGACCACGGCCTTCTTGTGCTTCGTGGTCGCCCACTTGGAGTGGCCGCTCATGCCTGCTCTCTCACCATCTCGACGAAGTACGCGTGCACCCGGTGGTCGCCGGTCAGCTCCGGGTGGAAGGAGGTCGCCAGCACGGTCCCCTGGCGCACCGCCACGATCCTACCGGCGGCCGGACCGGCGGCGACCGTCCCGAGCACCGTCACGTCCGGCCCCACGCTCTCCACCCACGGCGCGCGGATGAACACCGCGTGCAGGGCGGGCGGCCCGAGCACGGGAACGTCGAGGTCGGCCTCGAAGCTGTCCACCTGGCGGCCGAAGGCGTTGCGCCGCACCGTGGCGTCGAGCCCGCCCACGGTCTCCTGGTCCGGCCGGCCGCCCTCGATCCGGTCGGCCAGCATGATCATCCCGGCGCACGAGCCGTAGGCCGGCACGCCGCGGCGCACCAGGTCGCGCAACGGCTCGAGCAGCCCCCAGCGCACCGCGAGCTTGCTCATGGTGGTGGACTCGCCACCGGGGATCACGAGGCCGTCGAGGCCCTCGAGCTCCTCGGGGCGACGGACGGCACGCGTCTGCGCGCCCGCGGCCGCGAGCGCCCGGACGTGCTCGCGCACGTCGCCCTGGAGGGCGAGGACCCCGACCAGCGGGGCCGTGCTCACCAGCCGCGGTCCTCGAGGCGGTGGTGGACCGGAAGGTCGGCGACGTTGATCCCCACCATGGCCTCGCCGAGCCCGCGGCTCACCTTGGCCACGATCCCGGGGTCGTCGTAGTGCAGGGTCGCCTGCACGATCGCGTCGGCGCGCTGGGCCGGGTTGCCGGACTTGAAGATGCCGGAGCCGACGAACACGCCCTGCGCACCGAGCTGCATCATCATCGCGGCGTCGGCCGGGGTCGCGATGCCGCCGGCGGTGAACAGCACCACGGGGAGCTCGCCGAGCTCGGCCACCTCGGCCACGAGGTCGTACGGGGCCTGCAGCTCCTTGGCGGCGACGTACAGCTCGTCCTTGGACATCGACCGCAGCCGGGCCAGCTCGCCGCGGATGCGGCGCATGTGCGTGGTGGCGTTCGACACGTCGCCCGTGCCGGCCTCGCCCTTGGAGCGGATCATCGCCGCGCCCTCGGTGATCCGGCGCAGGGCCTCGCCGAGGTTGGTCGCGCCGCACACGAAGGGGACGGTGAAGCCCCACTTGTCGATGTGGTTCTCGTAGTCGGCGGGGGTGAGCACCTCGGACTCGTCGATGTAGTCGACGCCGAGAGCCTGGAGCACCTGCGCCTCGGCGAAGTGGCCGATGCGCGCCTTGGCCATCACGGGGATCGAGACGGACTCGATGATCCCCTGGATCATGTCCGGGTCGGACATGCGCGCGACGCCGCCCTGGGCCCGGATGTCGGCGGGGACCCGCTCGAGCGCCATGACCGCGACGGCCCCGGCGTCCTCGGCGATCTTCGCCTGCTCAGGCGTGACGACGTCCATGATCACGCCGCCCTTGAGCATCTCGGCCATGCCGCGCTTGACCCGCGCGGTGCCCACCTCGGGGCGTCCGGCGGCGGCGGTGCCGGGGGTGGCGGACTCGGGCTGGTCGGGCATCAGGGACCTCGGTGATCGCAGGGGCGGGGTGCCGGAGTGCGCCCGGCCCGCTCAGGATACCGGCCCGGCCGCGCGCCGCCGGTCCACCCGGGAGCCTGCGCGGACGCCGGGTGGCCGGACGGGCCAGGGATCAGCCGAAGGTGACCTTGGCGCTGCGGTTCACCAGGGCCACCCACACCTGTCCGGGCGCGAAGTCGATGACGTTGCCCGCCTTGTCGGTGAACGTGGTGCCGCCGGTCGCCACCGGGCGCGACCAGGTGGCGAGGTAGGCGCGGCCGTCGCGCAGCACCCACGCCTTGCCCGTGCCGGTGGTGGTGAGCAGCGGCGTCCGGCCACCGAACTTGTCGTGGTAGCCGGAGTCGCGCTGCTTGACGAACTGGAGCACCACGGTGGTGGCGTGCTGGATGCCGCCCTCGGTCGCCCGCGCGGGGCGCCCGTTCATGCTGACGTCGAAGGACTTCGCCGCGGAGTCCCACACGAACTGCGCCGAGGACGCCGGGTAGGGCACCTTCGCGCTGTGCACCTTGACGCCGCCGCTGGGCGTCGGGACGGCGAAGACGAAGCCGATGTCGCGGGCCACCGAGGCGTGCGGCGCGCGCTTCATGAGCTCGGCCGGCTTGCCCATGAAGTTGTAGGGCGCGGGCCGGTGCAGGTCGCGGAAGTAGCCCGCCGGTCCCATGTCGCCGGAGACGTCGTAGATCGACGCACGCGCCAGCACCGGACGCAGCCGGTGCTGGCTGCCGGAGTAGGCGAACGCCGGCTTGCCGAACTGGGCGAGCAGGTCGATGTCGGAGATGCGGGCGCTGCGCACCGGGCCCACCACGGGCGGGAGCTTGGTCGAGAACACCGCCGCGATCCGGGTGAGGCCGTACTCGACCTCCTCGATGTAGACGATGTCGGCGTCCTTGAGCCCGGTCTGCGGCTGCGCGTTGAGCGTGTTGTCGTACTTGACCACCAGCACCCGCTTGCCCGCTCCGCCGGCGCGTCCGGAGAACGGCGACGCGCCGGCCGGGATGCCGGTGTCCACCGTGGGGCTCGCGCTCGGCGTCTCGCTGGCCGCGGCCGCCGACGTGGACGACGACGCCGCCGCGGGCGTGCTGCTCGGGGCCGACGAGTCGCCCGAGGAGCAGGCCGCGAGGGCCAGCGCGGCCGCGGCGACGGCGGCCAGCCCGGCCGTCCTGGTGGTCCGGTGGTGCCTCACGCCTCGCACGGTCGTCCTCGCTTCGCCCGGCCCCCCGCCGGGGCCACCACCGGGACCCTACGTCGCGGTGTCTCAGCGGCCGGCGAGGCCCGCCGGGACGGTGTCGTCGAAGTCCACCGTCGAGGGCATCGGCGTGTAGCCGGCCAGGCGCAGCCAGCGCACGACCCGCTTGCGGCGCAGCTGGAGCGTGCTGCGCACGACGTCGTTGTGGAACCGGCGGGCCAGCTCCACCCGGCGGCACGCCACGGCGAGCTCGTCCACCATCTGGGCGGCCACGGCGTCGTCCGGCCCCGCGGCCTCGACCACGGCGGCGGCGTCCTCGGGGTCGGAGAAGACCGCGCCGAGCGTGCGGGTGAGCTCGCTCTCCGCCACGGTGCGCGCGCGGGAGTCCTCCGGGTCGGCGGCGAGAGCGTCCTGGGCGGACGCCGAGAGCAGCACCGACGACGCGGGGTCCAGCAGCCCGGACGCCGCGAGGTCCTGCGCCGCGGCGGCGCGCCGCAGGAGCTGGGCGTCGAGCCCGGCGTGGGTCGACTCGATGCGGTGGTGCAGGCGGTCGAGCCGGCCAGCCATCGACGAGAGGTAGACCGCGACCCCGCCGAGCAGGAGGGCCGCGACCAGGAGGTCGACGAGGGTGCTCATGCCGGCTCGGTCCGGCCGGGACGGGTCGACAGCCGGCCGATGACCTGGCCGCGGAAGTCCTCGCGGACCTTCTCGCCCGTGACGGTGACCGCCTCGTACACCTCGACCACCCGGCGGGCGACCGTCTGCCAGTCGTAGTCGCGCACCCGCACGAGCCCCTCGCGGCGCAGCCGCTCGCGCTCCGCGGCGTCGTCGAGCAGGCGGATCGCGGCCCGCGCGAGGTCGGCCGGGTCCTCGTTGGCGAACGACGCCCCCGCCCGCCCCTCGGCGGTGACGCGCCGGAATGCCTCGAGGTCGCTGGCCAGGACGGGGGTTCCGCTGGCCATGGCCTCGAGCAGCACGATGCCGAAGCTCTCGCCGCCCGTGTTGGGCGCCACGTAGAGGTCCGCCGACACGAACGCGCGGGCCTTGTCCTCCTCCGACACCAGGCCGAGGTACTCCACCCGCGCCGACACGTCCGGGGACAGTCCCGCCCGCAGCTCCGCGTCGTCGCCCGGGCCGGCCACCAGCAGTCGCACGCCCGGGTGCGCAGCCGCGATGGCGGGCATGGCCGCGAGCAGCACCGGCAGGCCCTTGCGCGGCTCGTCGATCCGGCCGATGAAGAACAGCGCTCCCCCGTCGCCCGGCCAGCCCGGGAGCGGCTCGGCGTGCCCGAAGGCCGAGCAGTCGACGCCGTTGGGGATGAGCACGGCGTCACCGCCCATGTGCTCGACGAGGGTCTGGCGCGCGGCCTCGCTCACCGCGATGCGGGCACTCACCTTCTCGAGGGCGGTCTGCACGACCGGGTAGGCGGCGGAGAGCGCGCGCGAGCGCTCCATGGACGAGTGCCACGTGGCCACGATCGGGCCGCGCGCGGACCACAGCGACAGCAGCGAGATGCTCGGCGCGGCCGGCTCCTGCACGTGCAGGACGTCGAACTCGCCGTGGCGCAGCCAGCGCCGCACGCGGCGCGTCGACACCGGCCCGAGCGCGACCTTGGCCTTGGAGCCGTTGTAGGACACCGACACGGGCCGCCCGCTCGACACGACGTAGTCCGGCAGGTCCGACTCGTCCTCGCACGGCGAGAGCACCGACACCTCGTGGCCGAGGCGCTGGAGCGCCACCGCGAGGTCGCGCACGTGGAACTGGACGCCGCCCGGCGTCGACCAGTCGTACGGGCAGACGATCCCGACCCTCATCGCCAGCCCCCGTGCCGGCGGGGGCTCACCGCGGCGCCCTGCTCGGGTCGAGGTCCTCCACCCACAGCCGCTGGAGCATGTGCCAGTCGGCGGGATGTGCGCGGATCCCCTCCTCGAGCTGGTCGGCCACCAGCTGCGTCGAGCGGAAGATGCGCCGCGAGCGCTCGCCCTCGGTGGGCACCGCGACGGGCTCGCGGAAGCGCACGGTGTTGCGGCCGTCCTCGAGGTAGAGCGCCGCGGTGAGCAGCACCGCCCCGGTGTCGACCGCCAGCGCGGCGGGGCCGGCCGGGAACTTGGCGCGGGAGCCGAAGAACGTGACCGGGACGCCGGACCTGCTGATGTCGCGGTCGCCCAGCAGGCACACCAGCCCGCCCCCGCGCAGCTTGTCGGCGAGGTAGGGGAACGGCGGGTCGCCACCGGTGAGCGGGATGACGTCCATCCCGAGCCCGCGGCGGTAGGCCAGGAACTTCTCGTAGAGGTCCTCGGGCTTGAGCCGCTCGGCCACCGTGATCACCGGGGAATGCGCCAGCGTGGCCCACGCGCCGGCGTGGTCCCAGTTGCCCATGTGCGGCAGCGCGACGACGACCCCGCGCCCCGTGGCGAGGCCGTCGGCGAGGTGGTGGCCGTCCACGATGCGGATCGACTCCAGGATGCGGGCCCGGCTCCAGCCCGGGAGCCGGAACGCCTCGCACCAGTAGCGGAAGTATGAGCGCATCCCCTCCCGCGAGAGCACCCGCAGCTCGGCCTCGCTGGGCTCCGGGCCGATCACGCGGCGCAGGTTCGCCTCGAGCCGGGTCACGTCCTTGCCACGGCGGGCCCACAGGGTGTCGGCCATGCGCTCGAACGTGGCGTACGCCATGCGCTCGGGCATCCGGCGCACCGTTGACCAGCCGGCGCCGTAGCCCCAGGCCACCAGGGTGTCCGTGACGGTGCTCACGGGGCCGGCTCCGTGGTGGTCCGCAGCTGCCCCCGCACGTGCCACATTCGCTGCGCGACCGTCACCCACGACAGCACCGCCAGCACCCACAGCGCGGCCGGCAGCAGGTAGGGGATGCCGAGCCCGTAGAGGCCCGCGGCGAACAGGGCGATGAGCAGGCGCTCGGCGCGCTCCGCGATGCCCACGTTGGCCGTCGCGCCCAGGCCCTCGGCCCTGGCCTTGGCGTAGGAGACGACGGCGCCGCCCACGAGGCAGGCCAGCGCCACGGCCGCCGTCCGGGTGTCGCCCGCGGCCATGAAGCCCAGCGCGAGTCCGGTGAAGATCGCGCCGTCGCCCACCCGGTCGAGCGTCGAGTCGAGGTAGGCCCCCCACGGGCCCTGGCGGCCGGACAGCCGGGCCATGGTGCCGTCGAGCATGTCGCTGAAGATGAAGGCGACGATCACGATCGTGCCCACGAACCACTGCTGGCGCGGGAAGAAGACCAGCGCACCGGTGGCGGCGCCGAGCGTGCCGACGAGCGTGACGGCGTCCGGCGAGACGCCCATCCGCAGGAGCCCGCGGGCCAGCGGCTCGACGACGACCGCGAGCACCCGGCGGGCTGAGGTGTTGTTGAGCATGACGTGCCGAGCGTAGTGGCGGGCGTCCTGCACGAAGCGGTTGCCTCGCGCGAGCCGCAGGAGAAAGGTGGGGGCACGATCCATCGGCAACGGCGCGGAGGCGATCGACATGGCCGACAAGAGCAGTGCAGGGGCCGCGGGCAGGGCACCCGAGGCCGACCGACCCGACAGGATCCGCAACGTCGTGCTGGTCGGCCCGTCCGGATCCGGGAAGACCACGCTGGTCGAGCAGCTCCTCGTGGCTGCCGGGACGCTCACCCGCCCCGGCCGCGTCGAGGACGGCACGACGGTGTCGGACTTCGACGAGGCCGAGCTGCGCCAGCAGCGGTCCGTGGGCCTCGCGC
This sequence comes from Frankiales bacterium, assembly GCA_016125335.1. Taxonomy (NCBI): domain Bacteria; kingdom Bacillati; phylum Actinomycetota; class Actinomycetes; order Frankiales; species Frankiales bacterium. The sequence goes on along the minus strand of WGLY01000011.1, from coordinate 2,313 downwards.
TCGCGCCCCTCGAGGTCGACGGCGTCAAGGTCAACCTCATCGACACCCCCGGGTACGCCGACTTCGTGGGCGACCTGCGCGCCGGGCTGCGCGCCGCCGACGCCGCACTGTTCGTGGTGTCCGCGGCCGACGGCGTCGACGGGTCGACGCAGCTGCTCTGGGAGGAGTGCGCCGCGGTCGGCATGCCGCGCGCCGTCGTGGTCACCAAGCTCGACAAGGAGCGGTCCGACTTCTCCGACGTGGTGGCGATCTGCCAGCGCGTGTTCGGCGACGGCGTCCTGCCGCTCTACCTGCCGATGCACGGCGACGACGGCGGCGTGGCCGGGCTCATGGGCCTGCTGTCGCAGACCGTCTCGGACTACTCCGACGGCACCCGCACCACGCGCGAGCCGGACGCCGAGCACCTGCCGCTGATCGAGGAGGCGCGCAGCGCCCTCATCGAGGGGATCATCGCCGAGAGCGAGGACGAGACCCTCATGGACCGCTACCTCGGCGGCGAGGAGATCGACCTCGACACCCTCATCGCCGACCTCGAGACCGCCGTCGCGCGCGGCACCTTCTACCCGGTCCTCGCCGCGGCGTCGGCGCCCGCCGGCTTCGGCACCGCCGAGCTGCTCGAGGTGGTGGTCCGCGGCTTCCCGTCGCCACTCGAGCACCCGCTGCCCGCCGTCACCTCCCCCGACGGCGACCCCCGCGACCCCCTGGCGTGCGACCCCGAGGGCCCGCTGTGCGCGGAGGTGGTCAAGACCACGACCGACCCGTACGTGGGCCGGGTCTCGCTCGTGCGCGTGTTCAGCGGCACGCTGCGGCCGGACCAGACCGTGCACGTGTCCGGCCACTTCGCGCCCGACCGCGGGCACGAGGACCACGACGTCGACGAGCGCGTCGGCGCGCTGTCCTCGCCGCTGGGCAAGACCCAGCGCACCGTGGGCTCGGCCGTGGCCGGCGACATCGTCGCCGTCGCCAAGCTGACCCGCGCCGAGACCGGCGACACCCTCTCGGAGAAGGAGAACCCGCTGCTCGTCGAGCCGTGGGTGATGCCGGACCCACTGCTGCCCGTCGCGATCGTCGCCCACTCCAAGGCCGACGACGACAAGCTGGCCACCAGCCTCGGCCGCCTCGTGGCTGAGGACCCCACGATGCGCCTGGAGCGCAACCCGGAGACCAACCAGCTCGTGCTGTGGTGCATGGGCGAGGCGCACGTCGACGTGCTGCTCGACCGCCTGCGCAACCGCTACGGCGTCGCGGTCGATTCCGTGCCCGTCCGGGTCTCCCTGCGCGAGACCTTCGCCGGCGCCAGCAAGGGTCACGGCCGGCTGGTCAAGCAGTCCGGCGGGCACGGCCAGTTCGCCGTCTGCGACATCGAGGTGGAGCCGCTGCCCTCGGGTTCGGGCTTCGAGTTCGTCGACAAGGTCGTCGGCGGCGCCGTGCCGCGCAACTTCATCCCCAGCGTGGAGAAGGGCGTGCGCGCCCAGATGGAGCGCGGCGTCGCGGCCGGCTACCCCGTGATCGACATCCGGGTCACCCTCGTCGACGGCAAGGCCCACTCGGTGGACTCCTCCGACATGGCCTTCCAGCAGGCGGGCAGCCTCGCCCTCAAGGAGGCCGCCGCCGCGGCGACCGTCTCCCTGCTCGAGCCGGTGGACCAGATCCGCGTGCTCGTGGCCGACGAGTACGTCGGCGCCGTCATGAGCGACCTGTCCGGCCGGCGGGGGCGCGTCTCGGGCAGCGAGCCGGTCGGCACCGGGCGCACCCAGATCGTGGCCGACGTCCCCCAGCTCGAGCTGACCCGCTACGCCGTCGAGCTGCGCTCGCTCTCGCACGGCACCGCGACCTTCACCCGCGCCTACTCCGGGCACGAGCCGATGCCGCCCCAGATCGCCAAGAAGATCCAGGACGAGTCGGCCGCCCACTAGGCCCGACCGGCGCCGGCGGCCCGACGAGGAAGCGGGCCGCCGGCGTCGCACGTCCGGCACTCGACGCAGCGCGCGCCGGGAAGCAGCGGGGACAGGGCGGGCTGGAGGCAGCGCGGGGCGGGGCGGGGCGCCCGGCTCGCAGGGATCAAGCCTGACCGCCCGGAGAGACAGGCGACCCGCCCCGCCCGTCGTTACTGGCCGAATGACCGGAGAACCGGCCGGTTTCCGCGCTCTCCGGCAGTAACGTGCGACCCTCCCGGCCGCAGGAGCGCAGGGGTCGCGGGGCGGGTCGCCTGGCTCGCAGGGATCAAGCCTGACCGCCCGGAGAGACAGGCGCCCCGCCCCGACCCGCCCCACCCGTCGTAACTGGCCGAATGACCGGAGAACCGGCCGGTTT